>CAIPGJ010000833.1 GCA_903864555.1 uncultured Pseudomonadota bacterium
GCACGAGCGCGTTGTATCGCTTTTGCAACTATCCGGGCGCGTCGTTTTGCGTCGTCCGGTGCATCACTGGTGATTGTGGCAGCAGGCGGGGTTTTTTCTGCGGCCAATCTGGCTTGTCGCTTGAGGAATCGCTCGCGCGCCAGATCAGCCTTTACGGACGTCCATGCCTCATCAGCTTTGACCGGGGAAAGCGTGATGCAGTCAACGGGGCAGGGGGGCAGGCACAGTTCACAGCCGGTGCAGAATTCCGTGATGACTGTATGCATGCGCTTGGGTGCTCCGGCGATGGCATCAACAGGACATGCCTTTATGCAGAGGGTGCAGCCGATGCAATGAGGCTCTTCGACAACGGCTATCCTCCTTGGCAGGCTTGTTCCGTAGGCTGAATCCAGCGGTCGATAAGGGAGGCCAGTCAGTTTCGCGAGATGCTCGATGACAGGTTTCCCCCCTGGCGGGCATTGATTGATGCCTGCCGTTCCGGCCGCTATGGATTCGGCATAGGGACGACAGCCAGGGTAACCGCATTTTTTACACTGGATCTGCGGCAGAATTGCATCCAGTCGGGTTGCCAGATCCACCAAAGAACCCTCAATCCAGCCCGGCAACAATCTCGCGTATCAATCCGGGCCCCCGATAGACGAGTCCGCAGTAAAGCTGCAGTAGGCTAGCACCGGCACGCAACTTCTCGTTGGCGTGTTCGGAGCTCATGATACCTCCCACCCCGATGATGGGGAGGGCGCCATCCAGGGCCTTGGCGAGTTGCCGGATTACTTCTGTTGATCGCGCTCGCAGCGGGGTTCCTGAAAGTCCCCCGTCCTCGCCGGAGTGAGGCAGACCCTGCACCTGGTCTCTCGAGATTGTGGTGTTGGTGGCAATGATGGCATCCATCTTTTGCCTGATCGCGATTCGGGCAATCGACTGAATGCCTACGTCATCCATGTCGGGTGCAATCTTCACTGCGAGCGCGACCCGCCTGCCATGCTGGTCACTCAGGATCTCCCTATGGCGATGGACTTCGGCCAGCAGCGGCTCCAGTGCATCCGCCGATTGCAACTGGCGAAGGTTGGGGGTATTCGGCGAGGAAACATTTATCGTGGCGAAGTGGGCGAAGGGATAGAGGCGTTCCAGCGTCACTTTGTAGTCAGAGGCCGCGTTCTCGAGCGGAGTGTCCTTGTTTTTTGCGAGATTGACGCCGAGGATGCCCTTGTAAGCGCTTCTCTCCAGATTGCGATACACCTGATCAACGCCAACGCTGTTGAATCCATAACGATTGATAATCGCTTCGGCCTCCGGAATCCGGAACATCCGCGGGCGGGCATTGCCGGGCTGAGGTCTGGGTGTGACGCCACCTATTTCCAGAAACCCGAATCCCAGGGAGGCAATTGCCTCCAGATGTTCGGCATGCTTGTCCATTCCTGCGGCCATGCCTACCGGGTTGGGGAATTTGAGGCCCATTACGGTCACCGGTTTCAATGGCGCCCGGGATGGCGTCAGGCGACAGCGGTGAAGGACCTCAAGCGACCGGAGCGCCAGACCGTGGGCGGTTTCCGGGTCAAGCTGGAACAGCAGGGGGCGAATGGCGGAATAGAGCATGCCGGCATTCTAGCAACTGCAACTGCGGGTTCTACCGGCAGCCAGCCTGCAGGTGCTTGTCGTCCAGAGGCTGCCACTGGCCGCCCAGCAATCCCTCAATGGGCCGAAAATTGGCCTTGTAGGCCATCTTTCTGCTGCTTCTGATCCAGTAACCGAGGTAGAGGTAAGGCAATCCAATGGCTCGGCATAGCTCGATTTGCCAGAGGATGTTGTAGGTGCCAAAACTTGCTTTAGGAATGTCAGGGTCGAAGAAGGTGTACACCGAAGACAGGCCGTCAGCCAGTTGGTCAACGATTGACACCATCCGCAGCTTGCCGTCGTCCCGGAATTCGGCAAGCCTGGTGTTGACCCGGCTTTGCAGCAGGAAGTGTGAGTACTGGTCACGGCTGTCCTGATCCATGCCACCGCCGGCATGGCGGCTGGCCTGATATCTCAAATAGAGCGAGTAATGCTCCGTTCTGAAGCGCAATCCTGCCATGACGGGGACAAGGCTCTCATGGTGTCGCCAGGCGCGCAGCTGGCTCCGACTGGGGGTGAAGTCTGCGACAGGCACCCTTACTGGA
>CAIPGJ010000834.1 GCA_903864555.1 uncultured Pseudomonadota bacterium
CAGCGCGGGGATGGCGGGCCAGTTCTTCAGCCGTTTCTGGCTGGTGACGGCGATGGGTTTCTTCACCCCGGTCTTCACCCCGCCCATGGAGCTGATCTCCGAGCCGAAGTGGCCGGACAGGCGCCCGGCCATGACGTCGGTCTCGACGCCGGCCGTGCCCTTGTAGGGGACGTGGGTGATGTCCACGCCGGCGGCCAGCTTGAAGCTCACCAGCGCGAAATGCGAAGCGCCCCCGGTGCCGGAGGAGCCGAAGTTGAGCTTGCCCGGGTTGGCCTTGGCATGGGCAATCAGTTCCTGCAGGTTGTTCGCCGGCACCGAGGCATGGATGAGCATCACCATGGGCGACTTGATCAGCAGGGTGATGGGCTGGAAGTCCTTGATCGGGTCGTAGCCCATGTCCTTGTACATGTGCACGTTGATGCCATGGGTGCCGGGAAAGCCCATGAACAGGGTGTGGCCGTCGGGCGAGGCCTTGGCGGCGATCTGTGCGCCGATGTTGCCGCCCGCGCCGGGGCGGTTGTCGATGATGATGGTCTGGTTGAAATCCTGCGACAGCTTGTTGCCCACCAGCCGGCCGATGGTGTCGGTGATGCCGCCGGGCGGATAGGGGATGATGAAGCGCATGGCGCGGGCGGGGAAGGCCTCGGCCTGGGCCAGTGCGGCCAGGGGCTGCAGCAGCAGCGCGGCCAGCAGCAGCGTGCGAAGCGGCGATTGCTGCGAAGATTGCGACGATGATGGCATGGTGACCTCCTGGTCAGATGACTTCATGGTGGCCCGGGGCTGGCCCGGGGCGGTTCAGATGACGCCTGATTTCTTCAGTGCCGCGATGCGCGCGGTGCTGAGGCCCAGTTCCTTTTTCAGGATGTCACCGGTGTGCTGTCCCAGCAGCGGCGGTGCACTGCGATAGCGGATGGGTGTCTCGGAGTATTTGATCGGATTGGCCACCAGCGGCACCCGGCCCGCCAGCGGGTGCTGCATGTGGATCTTCATGCCGCGATGGATGACCTGCGGGTCGTCGAACACCTGGGCGACGGTGTTGATCGGGCCGCAGGGCACGCCGGCCGCCTCGAACTTCGCCACCCAGTGGGCGCAGTCGCCCAGCGCCAGGCGCGCAACGATGGCGGCGTTGAGGTCCTCGCGGTTGATGACGCGTTGCGGGTTGGTGGCAAAGCGCGGGTCGCGCGCCATGTCGGCCATGTCCAGCGCCTCGCAGAACTTCACGAACTGCCCGTCGTTGCCCACCACCACGATGAGATGGCCGTCACGCGCCGGGTAGACCGTCTGCGGCACGATGTTGGGATGCTCGTTGCCATTGGCTTTCGGCGACTGGCCGGTGACGAAGTAGCCGAGGTTGCGCCCGGTCATGACGGCGATCTGCACATCCAGCAGGGCGAGGTCGATGTGCTGGCCCTTGCCGGATTTCGCCCGCCAGGCGAGGGCGCCCAGGATGGCGATGTCGGCATACAGGCCGGTCATCAGGTCGGCGATGGGAATGCCCACCTTCATCGGCCCGCCGCCGGGCTTGTCGGCGCGCTCGCCGGTGATGCTCATCAGGCCGCTCATGGCCTGGATGAGGAAGTCGTAGGCGGGACGTTCGCTGTAGGGGCCGCTCTGG
>CAIPGJ010000835.1 GCA_903864555.1 uncultured Pseudomonadota bacterium
GCCGAATGGCAGTCATGCGGAATGAAGGTGCGCGTGCACACGCCGCTGCCGGACTTCGGGGGCGCGATCAGGCACATCTTGGGCACCACCATTTTCGTCACATCGCCCAGGTTCATCAGCGGCCCCAGCTTCAGGCGTATCGATTCCAGACGCGCCTTGAGTTCCGCATCGGCATTCAACTGGTCGCGCGTCTCGTAGCCGGTGCGTCCCAGGTCGGCGGCCCGAAGCAGCACCACCGGCATGCCATTGTCGATGCAGGTGACCTCCACACCGTCAACCACGTCGAGCACGCGGCCGGTGGGCAGCAGCTTCTTGCACACTGACCCGGCGGTGTCGAGGAAGTTGATCTTGATCGGCGCCGAGCTGCCGGGCACGCCATCGATGCGGGCATCGCCGTCATAGCGGATGCGCCCGCCGGGGGTCTGCAGGATGACGTCGCACAGCATGTCGGTGTTGACGGTGAGGATGCGCAGCGTGGTCTCCTCGCCTTTGGCTTTCACCAGCCCGCGCTCCAGCGCGAAGGGGCCGACGGCGGCCAGCATGTTGCCGCAGTTGGGCGTGTAGTCCACGCGCGACTCGTCGATCATCACCTGGCCGAACAGGAAATCGAGGTCAACGCCGGGGCGCTTCGAGCGCGACACGATGCCGATCTTGCTGGTCAGCGGATCGGCGCCGCCCAGGCCGTCGATCTGGCGGTCATCGGGCGAGCCCATGGCGGCCAGCAGCACACGGTCGCGCAGGGCCGGGTCTTCGGGCAGGTCCGATTCGAGGAAGAACGGTCCGCGCGAGGTGCCGCCGCGCATGAACAGGCAGGGTATGGCAGTTTGCATGAGGATCTCCTGGGGGGCTGCCGGCCACGGGCATCGCTGTCCGTGGCCGCATCAGAGGATGAGGCGATTCCGTGGTGTCATTCTTTCTTGATGCCGGCGATGCGTGCCGCCTCGCGGGAATTTTCGTAGTCCTGGCGGATGAAGGCGCCGAAGCCGGCCGGTGTCATCTGTTCGGGCGTCGCCATGTCGGCGCCCAATTCCCTGAACTTGTCGATGGTGGCCGGCGTGCGCAGGGTGGTCAGCAAGGCAGACTGCAATCGCGCCATGACATCCGCCGGCACGCCAGTGGGGGCGAGGATGCCGATATAGCTGCCGGCCAGAAAATCCTTCACGCCACTTTCGATCATGGTGGGCACATCGCTGGCGAGATCGCTGCGGCGGGCCGACGCGACAGCGACAAATCGCAGCTTGCCGGCACGATGGAAAGGCGCCGCCGAGGAAAATTCGGTCATCGCTCCCTGCACCGTACCCGCCATCAGGTCCGGCAGCATGGCACCGCCGCTCTTGTAAGGGATATGCACGAGCTTCGCGCCGGTCTGGGCATTGAAGCGCTCCAGCGTCAGGTGCGTGGCGCTGCCGATACCCGAGGTGGCGATGCCGACCTGCTGACGTTTGGACAACTCCACCAGTTCGGCGACATTGCGGGCCGGCACGCCCGGATTGATCACCAGTGCATGCGGCACGATGCTGGTCATGCCCACAGGCACAAAATCCTTGAGCGGGTCATAGCCCGGATTCAACTGCACGAAAGGATTAACAGTGAGCGGCCCGTTCGATCCGGACAGCAGCGTGTAGCCATCGGGCGCCGCGCGGGCCACCTGGCCTGCACCAACCCCGCCACCCGCCCCCGCCCGGTTATCCACCAGTACCGGCTGGCCCAGCGCCTGGGCCATGCCGGTGGCCACCAGCCGGCCCACGATGTCGGCATTGCCACCTGGGGCGAAGGGCACCACCAGCCTTATCGGCCGTTCCGGATAGGCGGCCCAGGCGCTGCGCGGCAACAGGGACAGCAGGGGCACGGCGGCCATGGCCTTGATCGCGGTGCGGCGCATGGGTGAGTACATGCCGGGCTTGATGGTTGACTTCATGAAATCCTCCTCAGGATCAATTCGCTACGGGGCTGGTCGGTGAAATCAGGCGGGATGGGCTTTCTGCAGGAAAGCCAGGGTGCTGGCATGGGCGGCTTCCGCAGCCTCTTTGACGTAGACAGGGGGACGCGCCTCGTTGGCGAATGCGTGTCCGGCCTGATGGATGTGAATGTCCGCCGCGGGCACGCCCTGGCGCACGGCCTCGATCACCTCGGGCGGCGAATTCGGATCGCTGGCGCCGAAATGGAATTGCATCGGGCACTGCACCGCCTTGCCCGACTGGCCAAGCGCGGCCATGTGTGCCGGCAGTGCCGTGCCGTAAAAGGCCACCGAGGCACGCAGACGGAACTCCCCGGCACAGCGCAGCGCCAGCCCACCACCCCAGCAAAAGCCGATGATGGAAACCCCCTGCCCACGCTCCAGGTGCGCCACCGCAGCGGCGATGTCGAGCAGGGTCTTGGCCTTGTCCAGGCTGTTCATGGTCTCGCGTCCGCGATCCGGCTCACCGAAGGGGATCAGGGTTCCGGGTGCCGCCCGATCAAACAGTGCCGGCACCAGAACATCGAAACCCTGGCGGGCATAGGC
The DNA here is from genome assembly GCA_903864555.1 of uncultured Pseudomonadota bacterium. The sequence goes on from CAIPGJ010000835.1 coordinate 2,504, forward strand.
GCACGCGACCCCCTTCAACTGGTCTGTCACGCCGAAGATTTCCTGCAGGATCACGATGCCGCCGCGTCGCGCGCCGGTTGCAGCGACCTCGAAGGCCTCGAAGCTGAATCCGTCTGCGGCCTTCAAATGCATCATGGCACCATTGCTGTCTGTCACGCTGTCTCCTCGCTGTGTCACTGTGCCGCTGTACTTGTGCAGGCTGCGTCCGGGTCCGCGCCGGTGGTCCCGGCAGTGGCGTGAACGCGCTCAGGCCGGCATTGTTGGGCCGTGGCGGACAAATGGAAATAGCATTATCTGACTACTAGATATATCATTTTTCTATAACTCGTCTTCGCTGCCTCACCCACCTCCATTTGACGGCCCGCATCCATGGACATCCGCCAGCTCGAATACTTCGTGCACGTCGCAGAACTGGGCAGCTTCACCCGCGCAGCGACGCTGCTGTCCATCGCCCAGCCCGCGCTCAGCCGCCAGGTCCGCTTGCTGGAGACTGAACTCAAGCAGACCCTGCTCTACCGCAACGGCCGTGGCGTCAGCATGACCGATGCCGGCAAGCGCCTGGTCGAGCATGCGCGCGGCATCCTGCAGCAGGTGGACCGGGCACGCGACGAACTGGCGCGCGAGGCCGGCACCCCGGTGGGACGCGTCATCGTGGCGGCCCCACCCAGCGTGGAGAAATTCCTGACTGTGCCGCTGGTGAAGAATTTCCGGACCCGCTTCCCGGCCGCCAATCTGGCGATGATCGGCGGCCTGTCCTTCTACATCCTGGAATGGCTGGTAACCGGGCGCATCGACATCGGCATCGCCTACAACCCGGCGCCTTCACCGGCACTGGAAACCATTCCCTTCCTTGAGGAGGAGCTATTCCTGATTTGTCCGGGCAAGATGGCGGGCAAACAGACCGGCCGGCGCAGGCAGTCCGAGACCGGCGCCCTGCCCCTGCGTGATTTGCCGCGCCATCCGCTCATCATCCCCAGCCGGCCCAACGCCATCCGGATGCGCGTGGAAACACAACTGGCATCGCTCGGCCTGAAACCGGAAGTGGCGCTGGAGATTGACGGGGTACCGGCCATCCTTGACCTGATGCTGGAAGGCTATGGCTACGCGGTGCTGCCGATGAATGCCATCCGCGGCCAGCCACCCGGGCGTTTCATTGCCCGGCCATTCAGCAAGCCGCTCACCACCCATCTGGCCCTGGTGATCCCGGCGCAACGGCCTGGCACGCCACTGATGCGCATGACCCTCGACCTGATACGAGAGATCGGGCCAGACATCCTCTCGCCAAAACCACGGCGTGCGCCTGAGCCGGCCCGGACTGCATAGCGCCAACCAGGCTCGCCACCAGAACCCTGCTGACCTGTCCTCAGGCTTTCCCCGATAGCCCTTCGTCCCACACGCGTTTAATGTTTCGTCCTACGGGAGGCTACATCGGTCATTGCGATCAAAGGCACAGCCTTGCTCGACACCCTCATCAAGTACAAACGCTCCCTGAAGCGCGCCTCCGCGGCACTGGCTGTCGCCGCCTCCCTCACTCTGGCCTGGTTCACCATCCACGCGCCGACTCCCGGCCGCCATACGCTGGTGGTGCAGGTGGAACAGGACTCCGGGAGCTACTTCGCCACTGAGCGAAACATGAACAGCCTGGCCCGCGACGCCCGCTCAGGCAGTGCCGATGGCATCGGCCTCACGCCACGCTATGCCCTGGTCAACCTGAAAGGCGGCGATACCTACTACGTCCGCATCGAACATCAGGGCGGCCTGCTCAATGAGCTGCTGCGTGACACACCGGCCGGCACCACCGTGTTCTCCCTGGAGGATGTGCAACCGTCGGCCGCGCCCATCACCGGCTTCCTGCAGCGCATGAATCCGGCCTGGTTGTCGCTGCTCGGGCCGCTGCTCATCCTCTACATGATCATCATGATGCGACCCGGCCGCGGCTCGGGCGGGCTGTTTCGCACCGCCACGCACCCGGTAACCCGCTTCGGTGACGTGATCGGCCAGATCGAGGCCAAGGATGCGCTGCAGGACATCGTGGCTTACCTGCGCAACCCGCTGCGTTTCGCCGAGCTGGGTGCCAAGGCGCCTCGCGGCGTGGTGCTGGAAGACCACATGGGCTGCGGCAAGACTTTGCTCGCCCGCGCGGTGGCCGGTGAAGTCGGCGTGCCCTTCATCACGCTCTCCGGCAGCGACTTCAGCGACATGTTCCTGGGCGTTGGCCTGCGCCGGGTGAAGAAGCTGTTCGCCCTGGCCCGCACCCAGGCGCCCTGTGTCATCTTCATCGACGGCATCGGCCGGCGCTCCTGCGGAGGCGGTGGCGGCCCCGGCGAAACCGAGAACAACCGCATCATCAATGCCCTGCTGGTGGCGCTGGACGGCTTCTCGCAGACCTCGGGCATCATCGTGCTGGGCGCCACCAACAACATCCACAACATCGACCCGGCCCTGATCCGTCCCGGCCGCTTTGATCGCAGCTGCCAGGTGGAACTGCCCGACGTGGACGAACGCGAAGCGCTGTTCGAGCTGTATGCCGGCAGCCTGCGCACCGCACGCCGGCACTGCTGGCCGACCACCGCAACGCACTGGAGGCGCTCACCGCAGCATTGCTGGAGCACGCAACGCTCGGCGGTCATGTCGTGGCCGAATGCCTGGCGGGCAACCCCATCCTCAGCCAGCCAGCGCTGCAGCAGGCACTGGCGGCCCGAACCGCGAATTGCGTCGTACCGGATGGATGAACCCTGCGGGCCGGGAGGCGTGCAGGGAGGGGTCGGAGGGGGAGCCCAAAGCGGGCTCCCCCGGTCTGGCTCAAGCCCAATTCGATTCCCGGCAAATCGGATTTCTCGAACCAAAGGTCTACTTAATTCGAATGGCGCAACAATACCCCTTCGCCTATTGTTGGAATTAGTCCTACTGGCAATTCGTTGCATGTGGAGGTTGCCAAGCGATATCACGGGAGACCTGCATGAAAGCCATCAAGCGCATCCTAGCCACGACCGATTTCTCGACATTGGGCAACGCGGCCGTAGAA
>CAIPGJ010000836.1 GCA_903864555.1 uncultured Pseudomonadota bacterium
CAACAGCCGTGCTCAGGGTTTATGCAATGTCGGCAAACGGCCATGAGAGCCTGGTTGGCCAAAATCCCCCCGCTGGCCTGCGGCCAGTCGGCCCCCTTTGACAAGGGGGTAAACCCCGGGCCTGCCAAGCTTGCTGCCAGTGCCATCCCCGGACATCGGCGAAGAAGCTTCGCCGTCCAGGTCCGCCTTACTTCGACTGCGCCGCGACTTCCCTGACGATCTTGTCCCAGCGCAGGATATCGGTGCGGATGGCTGTGTGCGCTTCTTCCGGCGTATTGCCGACAATTTCCCCGCCAATGCCGATCAAGCGTTCACGCACCTCGGGCACTTTCAGCGTGGCCACCAGTTCCTGGTTGATGCGCTGGACCAGCGCAGCCGGGGTCTTCGAAGTGACGCATATACCGACTCCGACTGATCCTTCGAACCCGGGCAAGCCTGACTCGGCCACCGTCGGCACATCGGGCAGTTGCGGCAGGCGTCGGGCGGAGGAAATGGCCAGCGCCTTCATGCGCCCACCCTTGATGTACTGCATGCCGCCAGCCACTGCCTCGAACACGAATTGCAGTTGGCCACCCAGCAGATCGGCTGCGGCCTGCGAGCTGCCCTTGTAGGGGATGTGCGTAATCTGGATGCCGGCCATGGAGCCGAACAGCGCACCGACCATGTGCGAGGTGCTGCCATGCCCAGCCGAGCCGTAATTCAGCTTGCCCGGGTTGGCCTTGGCGCGCGCGATGAAGTCATTCACCGACGAGGGCCCCTTCGCCGGATCCACCAGCAGCACATAGGGCACCGACACCAGCGTGGTGACCAGCGTCAGCGCGGTGCGGCCATCATAGGGCGCTTCGGGAACCAGTATCGGCGTGGAGGTGAAGGCGCTGCTGGCGCAAATGAGCAGGGTGCGGCCGTCCGGCGGGGACTTCACCACAATGTCCCCGCCCACGGTGCCGCTGGCGCCGGGGCGGTTCTCCACCAGCACCGGCACGCCCAGGCGGTCGGCCAGTTTGTCGCTCACGGTGCGCGCAGTGATGTCGTTGTTGCCGCCGGGCGTGTTGGGGACAATGATGCGCACCGGCTGCGTGGTATAGGGATAGGCCGATTTCTCGATGCGGGTCTGGGCCAGCACCGCTTGCACGGCAAAGCTGGCAAGCACGCCGGCAGTCAGTGCGGACAGCTTCAGTTTCAAGGTCTTCTCCTCAGGTGGAAGCAGCGAGCAACAAGGGTAACTGCGGGGCCATGCCATGACGTGTTCCAGACAGCGGACCCAGGTCAAGCAGCACGGCAGCAGCGGTCAAACCGACTTCACCGGCACCAGCCGGGAAGCCAGACACGCTTGGATCTGCGGCGAGGATGGCCGCGCGCCGCGTGATGCTCAAGGGCCGCCAGACTTTCTTCCGGTCGCGTGGCTTGATGCACGCTCGCAGGCTCGACAAGCTCAGAACCACTTCGCCTTGTCCACCAAGTTGCGCAAGGGCTCGCCGGCGGCGAAGCGCCGGGCGTTCTCCAGCAGGATCTGGAAACGCCGCTCCGGCACGTTCTCCGCATCGTGCGCGGCAACGTGCGGCGTCAGCAACACATTGGGCAGCCCCCACAGGCGATGCTCAGCCGGCAGTGGCTCCACTTCATAGACATCCAGCCCGCAGCCGCCAATGACGCCCTTCTCGAGGGCGTCGGCGAGATCATCGAGCTTCGTGGTCTTGCCGCGGCCGATGTTGATGAAACACGCCGTGCGTTTCATCTGTGCGAAACGCTGCGCGTTCCACATGCCCTGGGTTTCAGGCGTGTGCGGCGCCGTGACGATGACGAAGTCGGCCTGCGGCAGCAGGCGGTCCAGCGCCGAGACCGGATAGATCTCGACATCGCCCACGGCGTGCTCCGGACGCGGGTCCACGCCCAGCACCTTCATGCCGAAAGCCCGGCACAGCCGCGCCGCCTCCGCGCCGATAGCGCCCACCCCGGAAATCAGTGCAGTGGCTTCGGACAGGTAGACATAGGGCCGCTTGCGCGCCTGCTTGTCCCAGCGCCGCTCGCGCTGCGCCTCCAGGTAATCAGGCATGCCGCGCGCCAGCGACAGCACGAAGGTCATGATGTGGTGGGCGATGTGATCGAAGTGGACGCCGCGCGGATTGGTCACCACCACCGGATGCGCGATCAACTCGGGATAATAATAATTCGCGGGAGGTGCGATGAGAGCGCTCTGCAGCCAGCGCAGTTGCTTCGCCGCCGGCAGGATTTCCGGCGACACCCAGCCGAAAGCGGCATCGGCATCGGCGATCTCGCTGCGCGCCGCGGCATCATCCTCCGGGACCGCAATGGCCCAGCCCGGCAGCTCATTGCGCAGACGGACTGCCCATTTGCGCGACAGACCGCTCTGGGGCGGCATCAATACCAGTTTGTGTGTCATCGTGCTTTCCCGCCCTTTAGGATGGTTGCCGCCATTACCAGGATTGCTGGCAGCAGACTGTGCCGCTGCCGCATTGCTTGTGAGACCTACTTCGACTGCGCCGCGACTTCCCGGACGATCTTGTCCCAGCGCGGAATCTCCGCGCGGATGGCCGTCTGGGCTTCTTCCGGCGTATTGCCGACGATCTCCGCGCCGATACCGATGAGGCGTTCGCGCACCTCGGGCACTTTCAGCGTGGCCACCAGTTCCTGGTTGATGCGCTGGACCAGCGCAGCCGGGGTCTTCGCGGTCACGCACACGCCGTGTCCCACCGACGCCTCGAAGCCGGGCACGCCGGCCTCGGCCACCGTGGGCACATCGGGGAGTTGCGGCAGACGTTTCGTGGAAGAAATGGCCAGCGCCTTGAGGCGCCCGCCCTTGATGTACTGCATGCCACCGGCCACCGCCTCGAACATGAACTGCAACTGGCCACCCAGCAGGTCGGCTGCGGCCTGCGAGCTGCCCTTGTAGGGAATGTGCGTGACCTGGATGCCGGCCATGGAACCGAACAGCGCCCCGACCATGTGCGAGGTGCTGCCATGCCCGGCCGAGCCGTAATTCATCTTGCCCGGGTTGGCCTTGGCGCGCGCGATGAAGTCATTCACCGAGGAAGCCCCCTTGGATGGGTCCACCAGCAGCACATAGGGCACCGACACCAGCGTGGTGACCAGCGTCAGCGCGGTGCGCCCGTCATAGGGGGCTTCCGGCACCAGGATGGGTGTGGAGGTAAAGGCGCTGCTGCTGCACAGGAGCAGCGTGCGGCCATCGGGGGCCGACTTCACGGTGAGGTCACCACCCACAGTGCCGCTGGCCCCGGCGCGGTTCTCCACCAGCACCGGCACACCCAGGCGTTCGGACAGCTTGTCACTCACGGTGCGCGTGACGACATCGGTGGGGCCGCCCGGCGCATTGGGAACGATGAAGCGCACCGGCTGCGTGGTGTAGGGATTGGCGGATTTCTCGATGCGGGTCTGGGCGAACGCGCCCTGGGCAAGCAGGCCCGACAGCACGGCAGCCGTCAGCGTGGAAAGCGTGAATTTCAAGGTCTTCTCCTCAGGTGAAAGCGGCAGGCAGTGGCTGTTTTCAGATTGGCCGCTTCAATGATGTGATCCGGACAGGGGTCCGAGGTTAAGCAGCACGGCAGCAGCGGTCAAGCAGACCGATTCGCGGCAGGCTCCCGTGTAAGCCCCCAGCGCCTTAGCGCCACCAGCATCCACACCGCCTCGACCACGCCGAAGGGCCAGGCGCCCTGCAGGAAGCCATAGGCGGAACCGAGGCCGCAGGACAGCGCAAACCCCAGGATGTACCAGCGGCTTTTCTGCTCCAGCGCGTAACAGACCATCATCGCGCTCACCGCAAACAGGCCGAACAGGCTGAGGGCGTCCATGCGTCAGGCTTTCGTCGTGACCGGCACGGCTGCCGGGCGGGAGGCCAGCCACGCCTGGATCTGCGGCAGGATGGCTTCGCGCCGCGCCAGGCTTTCGGGCCGCCAGATGGCCTTGCGGTCATAGAAGGCCGGCTCGGCCGGCACGCCCTCGGGCAGCCTCACCCAGGGCAGTTTCGTCGAGGTGAAGACATGGATGTCCGGTGGCAGGCGCGAGGGCTCATCGAGGGTGCCCACACGCACGAAGCGCACATGCGGGCCGGTCCCGGCATAGTGGCTCCACAGCGCAATGCGGCATTGCGGGCAACGCGCCACCTTCTGGCCGTAGCCGCTGTTCGAGGGAAGGTCGATGAGCTCTACATCGCCTTGCAACAGCACTACCCGGTAAGCCTCGATCATGGCATTCAGCGCGAAGGCCGATCCGGTCTCGCGCTGGCACCAGGTGCAATGGCAGCAATGCACCACCATGGGCGATGAGTTCATGCGGTAACGCATGGCGCGGCAGGTGCAGCCGCCTTCGAAGGTGATCATGTCCAGTCTCCTTGAATGCCTGTCCCGGCCGCACGGTCAGGTGTCATCGCGCTGCGGCGCAGCCCCCACCACCCCCAGCCGCTGCAGGTGCGGCCGGATCACGCTGCGGAAGTTGACCTCGCGCCGCTGCAACTCGGCACGGATGGCGGCAGGGTCCTGCAGCACCTTGCCGCCATGTGTGAGGCGTGCGCCTTGCGCGCCCAGATGCCGGGCCACCAAGTCCACCGCATCGGCCCCTCCCCCCGGCCGGGCCTTCACTTCGGCTTCGGCCAGCAGGAAGCGCTGGCTGCTGCGGTCGACCTGCACCGCGCCGCCGATGCGCGGCGCAGCCAGATGCGTTATTTCACTTGAGTCCCGTACTCGCGCGAGGAGGGCCTGATTGAGCCGCTGCGCCGCTCCATGCGCGGCATCGACTACGTCCTGCGCTTGTTCATCGCGTTGCGGACAAGGCTCCACATGCCCCGATCCCAGCAGCATCACCAGCGACTCGATGAGCGTGGCCGGCGACAGGGCGGCGACCCGGGCATCCCCCGCGCGCAATTGCGCCACGCTGCACGGCCCATCGGCCAGGGCATCCAGCAGCGGCACATGGATGGCCGGATCCAGGTGGACCACGCCCTGACGTGCAGGCACCGCCAGCTTGAGCAGGCTGCGTGGCTGCGCCAGCGCCAGGTGCTGGTCCTGCCAGGCCGCCCAGGACTGTGCTTCGGTCAAGGTCCGGTCCGCGGCCTGTGGCCCCTTCACGAAGAGGTCACGGCGAAAGCGCCGGTCCACCATGAAATCCTTCAGCGTGCGGGCGTGCACCGGATCGGTGATGGCGCGCAGCCGGCGGATATCGGCCGCGCCCAGATCGAGCGCATCCAGATGGTCGGTCAGATCCGCCGAAGCGCCGAACCGGCAGCCCGCGCCGGCGAGCACCGACACCATGTCAGCATGGTATTGCGGCTGCCAGTAGCGGTTGAGGTGCTCGTGCACGATGTAACCCGGGCCCCGCGCCTGCATGAGGTCGAGCTCGCGTCCGGCCTCCGGATTGCGCGCGAAATAAGCGGCACCGGCATCACGCATCTGGCAACAGGTGGCCAGCGCCGCCCGCACGCGTTCCAGCATCGCGCCCTCCCCGTGCGCCACCAGTTCCCAGAGCAGCCGGCGCAGCGGCTCCAGATGGGACCAGCCCGGCTGGGCGTTGTAGCTGACATAGGCGATGCCACCGGGCCTCAGCCGGCGCTCTATGAGGCGCATGAGGATCACGCGGTTGGCCGGACTCACCCAGGAATAGACGCCATGCAGCACCATGAAATCGAACGCGGGGCCGTCTTCGGCTGCGAAGGCCTCGAAGCTCGCCTCGCTGAATTGCAGGTTGGCCAGGCCCGCCGCCTGCGCCAGCGCGCGCGCCTCGGCGATGTGCGCTGGATCGAAGTCCACCGCCAGGAACTCCGCCTCGGGATGGGTGGCCGCCAGGATGTTGCTGGTCAGGCCGCGCCCGCAGCCCAGCTCGCAGTAGCGGAAGCGCCGCGCTTCGGTCGCTTGCACAATGCCACCCGCCAGCAGCGCCACGCGCAGTAGCGCCGGGGCCAGCTCGCGGTAATAGCCGAAGGTGTAGGGCACGCCGGTGGCATAGCCATCGGTGGCGTCGCCGGCGAGCATTGCAGACAGTTTATCGATCATTATCAATTTTGATTCATATACCACATCATTAATAACATATCAGAGATATTATTATCAAACGCCTTACGACAACACGCTCATTCCCACGCGAGGAAATACTGTGGAAGTGCCCCGCTTGGTCGAAAGCTATCAATCTCCGGCGTCATCCCCGCGGAGGCGGGGATCCATTTTTCTGGAAGCAGTCAAAATGGAGTCCCGCCTGCGCGGGAATGACAGTAGTGGGTTGTCCCTGCTTTCAGATATGAGGCCATTGTTCGCCAGGCACCGCAGACAGATTTGCCCAGACCTTTCCCCGGAAATCGGTGAAGAAGCTTATCAAAGGGAGGGCGGTTAAATCGTTGCGCCGGCCGCGGCAGGCGCAACCTTCCCTATCCCTCCAGCGCCACCTTCTCATCGAGCAGGCGCTGAATCGCCTCTGCGCCATAGCCGCACTCGGCCAGGATCTCGCGGGTCTGCTCGCCCAACTTGGGCGCATGCCGGCGGATGCTCATGTCGGCATCCGACCACTTCGAGGTGACGTTCATGGTGCGCATGCGCCCTTCATGCGGATGGTCGAACTCCTCGAAGAAGCCGACCGCCTTCAGGTGCGGATCATGGATGAGCTCATCGACACTGCGCACCGGGCTGCAGGGAATGTCACAGCCTTCCAGCACAGCCAGCCAGTACGCCGTGGTGTTGGCGGTAAAGATGTCGCCCAGCATGCCGTAGACCTCGTCGTAGCAGCCGGCGCGCACCGCGGCATCATGAAAGCGCGGGTCGCTGTCGTAGAGATCGCCCTGGCCAATGGCGCCGAGGAAGGCTTTCCACTGGCGGTTGGTATAGACCGAGGTGCCGATGTAGCCGTCGCTGGTCTTGAACGGCCGGCGATGGGGGGTGATCAGGCGGTTGTAGCCGGTGGGGCCGGCCGGCGGGTCGAAGGACAGGCCGCCGAGATGGTCACCCATGACGAAGGCCGCCAGCGTCTCGAACATCGGCACTTCGAGGTCCTGGCCGCGGCCGGTGCGCGTGCGCTGGTAGAGCGCGGCGATCACCGCATGCGCAGCAGTCAGCCCGGTGACGCGGTCGGCCATGACGCTGGGCACGTAACGCGGCTCACCACTGTAGCGCCTGACCATGTCGGCCATGCCGCTGGCCGACTGGGTGACATCATCGACGACGGGCTTTTTCGCATACGGCCCGCCCTGGCCAAAGCCGACGATGGAGACATAGATGAGGTCGGGCCGCACCGCACGCAACTGCTCCGGTGCCAGACCCAGGCGGCGCATCGCCGCCGGGCGGATGTTGGTGAGGAAGACATCGCAGGTGGCGGCGATCTTGAGGATGGTGGCGATGGCGCCGGGCTTTTTCGCATCGATGCACACCGAACGCTTGTTGCGGTTGGCGTGCATGTACATCGGGCCCATCTGCGCATGGCGCATCGGCCCGGCATGGCGCATGGCATCGCCCTCGGGGCGCTCCAGCTTGATCACGTCCGCGCCATAGTCGGCGAGGATCTGCCCGCACAGGGGGCCGGTCATCAGCGTGCTCATGTCGAGCACGCGCACATCGTCCAGCGGACGGTTGCCTGTCATCTTGCTGCACTCCTCCTGAAACCAGCCGGCATTTTGACCGGTTTGGGCAAGCAGGGCGAAATCCCCGCATGAACAACACCGCCAACCCCGGGCAGCCAGCCCCCGCCAGGCCACCCGCATCGCACGGGCGGAATTTCGCAGGCAGATCCGGCACTCGGCCCGGGGGCGCCATTACACTATGGCCATGGCTTTGCCTGGATCGCAGCTCGCACCTTGTCCCACTGCAGGCTTGGCCACCCATCCACGACTAGGGAGCGATGACATGAACGATCTGGCCCAGCCGCTGAATGCACTTTGTGACGCCGCACCCTACGCCATCGGATGGAGCGTGAAGCATTTTCCGAGCGGCTGGTCATCCCACCGCAATGGTGACCTCGTCTTTCCCGCCATGAGCACGCGCAAGGTGGCCATCCTCATGGCCATGCTGAAGGGCGTCAACGCAGGCCGCTTCTCCCTGGAGCACACGGTGCGGCTCGACACGCACGTCAACCAGGATTCCGGCGGCTGCTTCCAGTACCTGAGCAGCGGCATCACCATCACCCTGCAGGATGCCCTGACGATGATGATCATTGTCTCCGACAACACCTGCA
>CAIPGJ010000837.1 GCA_903864555.1 uncultured Pseudomonadota bacterium
CTGCGGAATGAAGCCGCCGAGCGCGCGGCGGCGTTCGTGCATGTACTCGACTTCCGGCGAATCCTTGCCTGGATGGTAGTACGGCACGTCCTTGAGTTTGGCGTCCGGCACCGGGATATTGAAACGATCGCGGAAATGCTGCACGGCATCGTCATCCAGTTTCTTCAACTGGTGGGTCGGGTTCTGCGACTCGCCCCATTCGCCCATACCATAGCCTTTCACGGTCTTGGCCAGGATCACCGTAGGCATGCTCTTGGTATGGCTGGCCGCATGGTAGGCGGCATAGACCTTGTGCGGATCATGGCCGCCGCGGTTCAGTCGCCAGATGTCGTCGTCGCTCAAGTTGGTGACCAGCTGGCGGGTCTCTGGATACTTGCCGAAGAAGTTTGCACGGGTATAGGCGCCACCGAAAGCCTTGCAGGCCTGATATTCACCGTCCACCGTTTCCATCATCAACTGCCGCAACCTGCCCGAGGTATCGCGGGCCAGCAGCGGATCCCAGTAGCTGCCCCAGACCACCTTGATCACGTTCCAGCCAGCGCCACGGAACACGCCTTCCAGCTCCTGGATGATCTTGCCGTTGCCACGCACCGGGCCATCCAGGCGCTGCAGATTGCAGTTGATGACGAACACCAGATTATCGAGCTGTTCGCGCCCGGCCAAGGAAATCGCGCCAAGGGATTCGGGTTCGTCGCATTCGCCATCCCCCATGAAACACCACACCTTGCGATCGGTCGACGGCATCAGGCCGCGATGCTCCATGTACTTCCAGAAATGTGCCTGGTAAATCGCCTGGATCGGACCGAGCCCCATCGACACCGTCGGCACCTGCCAGTAATCGGGCATCAACCAGGGGTGCGGGTAGGATGACAGCCCACGGCCACGCCCCGCCACTTCCATGCGGAACCGATCGAGCTGATCCTCGGTGAAACGTCCTTCAAGGTAAGAGCGGGCATAGATGCCGGGGCTACTATGCCCCTGAAAGAGCACTAGGTCGCCCGGATGTTCAGCACTCGGCCCACGCCAGAAATGGTTGAAGCCGACGTCGTAGAGCGTCGCCGAAGAAGCGAAAGTGGCGATGTGCCCACCGAGCGACCCCGGCTTCTTGTTGGCACGCACCACCATGGCCATGGCGTTCCAGCGGATCAGGGTGCGGATGCGCCATTCCATGGCGGCATCGCCACTCATCTTCACCTCTCTATGCGCCGGGATGGTATTGACGTACTCGGTGGTTGGCGCAAACGGCAGATGACCTCCGGAACGGCGCGTGGTATCGACCATCCGCTCCAGAAGGTAATGCGCGCGCTCGGTACCCTCGCGAGTGATCACCGCGCTGAGCGATTCAACCCATTCCTGGGTTTCGGTGGGATCTAAGTCCTGGTTGAGGATGTCATCGAGCTGATCCATGAAAAAATCTCCATGACGCCGGAGCGCCTTTGTCTGAGATGCGCGCGCAGCATTGAATGGCACGCCGATTTTGAAAAGCAATGCTCGATTCTAGTGGGCCGGGGGGAGTTGCTCCAAATGCCCGGGTACCGCAGCTGCCGCGAAGCGCCAAGCTCCAGTCCGGCACTTTCACCAAGAGCAAAGGCCATAGCCAAGTCGAAGCTCGGCGTTCCGATCCCCGAACCCATTTTTGCCTTATCCTTGCCGGTTTCATTCCGCCTCACTCGAAGAAGGTTACCCCATGGGTCTACATCTGGTTCCCGCCGGCCGCAACGTGCCGGACGAAATCAACGTCATCATCGAAATCCCCAAGGACTCCGAGCCCGTCAAATATGAGGTGGACAAAGATTCCGGCGCGATCTTCGTCGACCGTATCCTGTCCACGCCGATGCGTTATCCCTGCAATTACGGCTATGTGCCGGGCACGCTGGGCGGCGATGGCGACCCTCTGGACGCGCTGGTAATCCTGCCGCTGCCGCTGGTACCAGGCGCGGTGATCCGCTGTCATCCGATCGGCATGCTGAAGATGACCGACGAGGCCGGTAGCGACGAGAAGCTGGTGGTCGTGC
>CAIPGJ010000838.1 GCA_903864555.1 uncultured Pseudomonadota bacterium
CTCGGCGACGTACAGCGAGCCATCCTTCATGGCCACGCCGTTGGGCATGTTCAGCCCGGATGCCACTGTGAGCATTCGGCTGGCCTTCATGTTCTGGTACGGGAGTGCGTGGACCTTGCCACCTGAGCGTGTACCGACGAACAGCACACTGCCCTTGCCCTGGGCCATGGAGCGCGCATTGGGGATATTCTCGGCAAACAGTGAAATGGAGAAGCCCGGTGGCAGCTTGATGCGGTCCAGCGGCAGGCGCTGGGCCTGGGCTGGGGCGATTGACAGGGCGCAGAGCAGGAGGGTGAGCAGGGAGCGAAGCGTGGGGGCCACGGGTGCATATCCTCGATTGGGCTGAGAGATAATACGACGGTTTTCAGCGAAGAAAGTTGCCATGATCGTCATGACCTGGAACATCCAGTGGTGCCGCGGCTGCGACGGCACAGTCGACCCCGGCCGCATCGCCAGGGTTGCCCGTGAACTGGCCGATTTCGACGTGCTGTGCCTGCAGGAGGTGGCGCGCAATTTCACCGGTTTGGAAGGCAGCAGTGGGGAGGATCAGTTTGCCTTGCTGTCGGCTGCGTTGCCGGGTTACACCCTGGTCGAGGGAGTTGCCACGGACAGGCTCGCCGCCGACGGCGTAACAGGGCGGATGCAGTTCGGCAACGCCATCTTTACCCGGCTGCCGGTACTGCAGGTGTTCAGGCATCTGTTGCCGTGGCCACCGGACCCCAAGCCCAAGTCCCCGGGCATGCAGCGCACTGCCCTGGAACTGGTTCTGCAAACGGCGGGCGGGCCGCTGCGGGTCACGACCACCCATCTTGAGTACTACTCGAAAGTACAGCGCATGGCGCAGGTCGGGCGCTTGCGCGGCCTGCAGGCCGAAGCCGCGGCGCATGCCGCAGACATCAGTCGCGAAGGACGTGATGGCGGGCCGTTTGCGCCGGCGCCACGGCCGGCGTCGGGCATCCTCGCTGCGGATTTCAATTTCCGTCCGGACTGCCCCGAGTATGCGTTGCTGCAGATGCCCATCGAAGGCGCGCCGCGCTATCGCGATGCCTGGATGGTGCGCCATGGCGAGACCCCGCATGCCCCCACGGTTGGTGTCCATGACGGCAAGCAGTGGCAGGGCGAGCCGTTCTGTTTTGACCTGATGCTGGTCACCGAGGACCTGGCGCCACGGGTCGAGGAGATTAGCGTCGATGCCGCGACCGACGCCTCCGATCATCAGCCGGTGATTCTTTGCCTGAAAGACTAAGCAGGTGTCGAGACGCGTCCCGCGCTTCGTCCGCCATCGATGAGCAGGGTCTGGCCGGTAATGAAAGCGCCGGCACTGCAGGCGAAAAAGACCGCGGCGCCAGCCACTTCGTCCGGCGTGCCAATGCGCATCAGCGGAGATTGTTTCGTAGCCTGCAGTGACGCGGAATTCGGGTTGTCCCACAGGGCACGCGAGAAGTCGGTCTTGATCACGCCGGGTGCAAGGCAGTTCGCGCGGATGTTGTGCGGACCCCA
>CAIPGJ010000839.1 GCA_903864555.1 uncultured Pseudomonadota bacterium
CAAAGGCATGCGAGCGCGAGGCCGGATTGCCGAAGTGGCCGGTCAGATAGGTCACCATCTTTTCGGCCACGCGCGGGTCAACCGGGGTGGTGGCCGAGTAATCAAGGTAAATCGGTAGCTTCATGGTGTTTCCTCAGACGGACAGAGGCATCGGCCGTGCCGGTGCATCGCTCTGCTTTTCGTTATCGAGCGCCACGCCAGCTCGCTTGTCCTGCAGCAGCACCTGCACCTTCTGGACATCCCGGGCGCGATGTTTCACCACCAGATCGGCCAGCGTCACCGAACTCAGGTATTCATGCATCTTTTCATTCAGCGTGGACCACAAGTCGTGGGTCATGCAGCGCCCTTCGTCCAGGCAGTTTTCCTTGCCGCCGCACTGGGTGGCGTCCAGGGGCTCGTCCACCGCGGTGATGATGTCGGCCACAGTGACGCGATCCAGGTCCCGGGCGATGGTGTAGCCGCCCCCGGGCCCGCGCACGCTTTCAACCAGGGCGTGACGACGCAACTTGCCGAACAGTTGCTCCAGATAGGACAGGGAGATGCTCTGACGCTGGCTGACCCCAGCCAGGGTTACCGGTCCGCCACCGTGCTTCAGGGCCAGATCCAGCATCGCCGTGACTGCGAAACGGCCTTTTGTGGTCAGTCTCATGGTTTTCTCCGGTCCGATACCTGATGAATTTGATCAAGTATAGCCAATCCCGATCAAATAGGTCAAGTATTACGGGCGCAAAACCGGGTCAAAAACCGTTGCCGCGGCTGGAAATCCAGTCGATTTCCGTCAACCCCCGGCCGACTTGCGTTCCCAGCGCTCGGCTGCCAGCGCGCTTTCGCGGTCTGCCTTGAGGGCTTCGAGTTCCTGCAGGATCAGTTCCATGCGCTGGTCCGTGGCCACCACATGGTCGAGCAGGCCCTGCACGGCATTGGCCATGGGATCGTCGTCCCTGGTCACGGCATAGGCTGAAAACCCGAGTTTTTCAGCCTTTTCCTCGCGCTGCTTGTCCTGCTCATCGAGGATGATACGGGCGGGAATGCCCACAGCAGTGGCACCGGGGGGCACGTCCTTGACCACCACCGCATTGGAACCGATGCGCGCACCCTCACCAATCAGGATGGGGCCCAGTATCTTGGCCCCGGCACCGATCACCACATCGTTCTCCAGGGTGGGATGGCGCTTGCCCTTGTTCCAGGAAGTGCCGCCCAGGGTAACGCCGTGGTAGAGCGTGCAGTCATCCCCGATGAGCGCCGTCTCGCCGATCACCACGCCCATGCCATGGTCGATGAAGAAACGTCGCCCGATGGTGGCGCCGGGATGGATTTCAATGCCGGTGATCCAGCGGCCGAAGTGCGATACCAGCCGCGCCGGCCAGCGCACGCCATGCCCCCACATCCAGTGCGAGAAGCGGTGCAACACCAGCGCATGCACCCCGGGATAGCAGGTCAGAACCTCCCAGGTATTGCGCGCCGCAGGGTCGCGGTCGAATACGCTGGCGATGTCTTCCTTGAGGTGGCTGAACATGAGAATTCCTCGGCAATTCCGTGGATTATCCAATTTCCGACTATTTTAATCAACTATTGCCGAAACACCGTCACGACTGGCCCTTGCCGGGCTTGCCATGCCCTGGATAGGGACCAGTATCCCAGGCGGTGAGCATGCCGCGCAGGATGTTGACCTCTTCCCGGTCCAGGCCGCTGCGCCCGAACAGGCGCCGGATACGCTCCATCAGGCGCCGTGGATTGTCCGGCTGCAGGAAACCGCTGGTGACGATGCTTTGTTCGAGGTGGACGAACAGGCGCTCCATGTCTTCATGGCTGGCCAGATCCCGGACTGCCGGAGCGCCGCCAATCAAAGGCTTGTGGCTGTCCAGCTCCAGCGCCGCCATGCGCAATTCGTAGGCAGCCACCTGCACTGCCGCTGCCAGATTGAGCGAACTGCTGACCGGGTCGGTGGGTATGCAGGCCAGCCGGTTGCATTGCAGCACTTCTTCATTGGACAGTCCGTAGGTTTCGTTGCCGAACACCAGCGCCACCTGCCCGCCTGCGGTAGCCTGGATGGCCGCAGCAGCAGCCTGGCGCACGTCCTGCGGCGGATGTGACAGGGAGCGACTGCGCGCGCTGAAGGCAAACTGCACGCTGGTACCGGCCAGGGCCGTCTCCAGACAGTCATGCACACAGGCGGCATCCAGTACGGCGCCCGCATGGGCGGCCAGGGCACGGGCTTCAGCATCGGGAAAGCGCTCCGGCTTCACCAGATGCAGTTGCGCCAGCCCCATGGTCAGCATGGCCCGCGCCGCCGATCCGATGTTGCCCGGGTGGGACGGCCGCACCAGCACCACCCTGACGCGATGGAGTCCTGTAAGGGCCGCGCTCATGCCTGCACCAGCACGGCTTTCGGGCCTGCCCCTGATAAAATCGGGTCTTGTGGGTACTGCAGGTGCTGCAGGTTCATGAGCTCTTTTTCAAATCCGGGAATCAACGCATGCATCCGACGCTGAACATTGCGGTCAAAGCGGCGCGCCGCGCCGGCGCCATCATCAACCGGGCAGCACGCGACATCGAAGGCATTACCGTGTCGCGCAAGCGGGAAAAGGACTACGTCACCGAGATCGACAAGGCGGCCGAGATGGAAATCATCGACATCCTGCTGCGTGCCTTTCCCGATCATGCGATCTTAGCAGAGGAGTCCGGCGCCCAAGGCAAGGCGGAGTCGGACCATACCTGGATCATCGATCCGCTCGACGGCACCACCAATTTCATCCACGGCTTTCCGCAGTACGCAGTCTCCATTGCGCTGCGCCACAAGGGGCAGATGACCCACGCGGTCGTCTACGATCCGGCACGAAACGAACTGTTCACCGCCTCGCGCGGCGGCGGCGCCTTCCTCAACGACAAGCGCATCCGCGTGTCCAAGCGCAACACCATGGCCGAAGCCCTGCTCGGCACCGGCTTCCCCTTCGGTGACAACCCGAACCTGGACGAGTACCTCGCCATGTTCCGCGACCTGAGCCGTCAGACCAGCGGACTGCGCCGGCCAGGTGCCGCAGCGCTGGACCTGGCCTGGGTGGCGGCCGGACGCCTGGATGGATTCTGGGAGATCGGTCTGAAGCCCTGGGACATGGCAGCGGGCGCCTTGCTGGTTGCTGAAGCCGGTGGACTGGTCGCCGACCTGCGTGGCGATGGTAGCTACATGGACAGCGGCCGCATCCTGGCGGGCAGCCCGAAGATATTCGCCCAGATGCTGCAGACCATCGCGCCGCACCTGCGCCAGTAGACTCAGCCGTGGGACTGCTGCGGTTCCTGCAAAAGCGCCTGGGACTGGCGGTGGGCGCTGCCCCTGCTGTCGCGGGGCAGGCCGTTCCAGCGGAAGGCGATGCCGCAGCCATCGAACGGGCCATGAGCTTGTTCGAAGCAGGGCAGCGCGACGAGGCAGGCAGGGTCTGCCGAAAAATCCTTGCTATCGCTCCACGCCATGCCGATGCCCTGCACCTGCTGGGTCTGGTTCATCTCGGGGCGGGCGACAACATGGCGGCCCTGCAGTCCATCAATTCCGCCATCATGGCCGAGCCCGGGCGGGCCCGCTTCCATTTCAATCTGGGCGTGGTGCTTACCCGCTTCGGTGAGCATGAAGCTGCGGCAGCCAGCTATGAACAGGCGGTGCGCCTGCAGGACGATTTCGCCGGCGCCTGGTTCAACCTCGGCAAGGCTGCCATGGATTGTGCCCAGCAGCTGCGTGCCCTATCCGCACTGGGCCGCGCTTTCGAACTGCAGCCCGGCCTGCCCGGATTGCGATCGGACCTGGCCGTTGCGCTGGTCGTCATGGGCGACCAGAACCCTGGCAAGCCGGAACAGGTCCGGCACTATGATCGCTGCATCGCCCTGTTGTCCAGCCACTGGCAGGAGACCGATGCGCCGCATGCCTCGCGCCTGATGCTGGCCTACTGCCTGCAGCAGGTCGGCCGGCTCAGTGAGGCAGCGACCGAGTATCTCGGCCTTCTCGATGACGCCCCCGCACCAGGGGACAAGTTGAAGGCACACAGCAACATCGCCAATTGCTATAACACCCTCGGCCGCATGGACCAGGCTCTGGTGCATTACCGGCGCGCGCTGGCCATGAAACCCGACCTCGCCGACACCGCCTCTTCCATCGCCGCCTGCATCAACTACGACCCACAAGCCACGCCGCAACAGGTGCTGGACACCCATCGCGACTGGGCGCGCCACTTTGTCCGCCAGGACCTGCGGCAGACGCACTGGCAGCGCAGCCACGATGCGCAACGCCCCCTGCGCGTGGGACTGGTTTCGCCCGACCTGCGACGTCATCCGGTGGCGGCGCTGTGCGCCGGCATGCTGCCGCATCTGGCCAGTCATGGCATCCAGGTGCACGCCTATTACAACTTCGCCAGCGCCGACGTCATCACCGAAGGCCTGCGCGGCTCGGTCGCCGCCTGGCATGAGGTGCATGCGCTGGACGACACGCAGCTGGCGGCGCAGATCGACGCAGACGCCATCGATATCCTCATCGACATGGCCGGGCACACCACACACAACCGCCTGGGCGTGTTCGCCCGCAAGCCGGCACCGCTGCAGGTGAGCTGGCTGGGTTACTTCAATTCCACCGGCCTGGACACCTTCGATGCCTTCCTGAGCGACCCATGGTCCTCCCCGGACGGACAGGATGCCTGGTTCGCCGAGAAGCTGCTGCGTCTGCCGCACACGCGCTTTTGCTACCAGCCCTGGGAGTTCACCCCGGAAGTCAGTGAACTGCCTGCTCTGACCACAGGCCGCGTCACCTTCGGCAGTTTCAACAACCTCGCCAAACTCAACGAAGGCGTGCTGGCGTTGTGGGGCCACGTGATCCAGGCCACGCCAGGATCACGCCTGGTAGTGCAGGCCAAGGCTCTGGGTGACCGTCCCAATGCGGCACGCTTCGCCGCACTGGCGGCGAGGCATGGCATCCCGGCGGAGCAACTGGAGTTGCGCGCCTTCATGCCCCTGGAGCAGGTGGCGCTTGCCTGGCAGGCGATCGACATCGCGCTCGACCCCTTTCCCTTCTGCGGCGGCATGACCAGCTTCGATGCCCTCTGGATGGGCGTGCCGGTGGTCACGCTGGAACAGCCGCTCATCGCCGGGCGCCAGACCCTGTCGATGCTCCATAACCTCGGACTGCCAGAGCTGGTCGCCGCCAATGCGGACGACTATGTCCGCATCGCCTCGCGGCTCGCCGGCAATCTGCCGCGCCTGAGCAGCCTGCGCCGCGAACTGCGACCACGGTTCGCCGCCTCACCGCTGGCGGACCATGCCGGCTTCGCCCGCGACTGGTCATGCGCCTTGCGGCAGCTATGGCAGGAATCCCTGCTCTCCGCCCGCAACTGACCCAAGAACATCCAGGGAAGCACCGATCAGGCCCCAAAGGAAGAGAATGACCGACAAACTTCCCGCTGAAGCAAGGGATTCTCCAGGAGGCTGTGCCCCCTTGATCAATGTGTCCCTGAATGACGGCGCACGATGCTGAAGTCATTGTTTGCAGCCCTCCTGTCAGATCGGTGGCGGCCACAATCCGTGCGCCAACTGGCCGCGGGCGTGCAGGCCGCTCAGTCAAACGAAGACCACCAAACCGCCATTCGCCTGTGTCGCAAGCTGCTCTCCCGCAATGACGTGGACCAGCAGGCATGGGCCTGGCTGGCCTTCAGCCAGGCCATGATCAGTGACTATGCCGGATCCACGGTCAGTTTCCGGGAACTGGCCAGGCTGGCGCCGGGCTCGCGCATGGCGCATGCCAATCTGGCCAACCTGGCCTTGATCGAGATGCGACTGACCGAGGCGGTGTTTCACTACCAGACGGCGCTGGCCTGCACCCTCCAGGCGGGTGACGCCTTTCCCGATGCCGTGCTCGACACCAGTCTGGGATTTGCCTTGTTGAGGCAGGGCCAATCCGGGGAGGCGATCGGACATCTGCGCCGGGCGCTCGAGGCACAGCCCGCCAACCAGGAGGCGGCCACGCATCTGCTCTATGCCCTGCAGCACGCACCAGGCCAGCAGCCCCAGGCCATCCATGCCGCAGCTCTGCAATACGCCCGCCTGCATGAACAGCCGCTGCTGCAGGGCAGGCACGCCCATGGCAACCTGCCCGATCCGCACCGCCGCCTGCGCGTCGGCTACGTCTCCGGTGACTTCGCACAACATGCGGTAGCCAATTTCATCGAACCGGTGCTCGCCCACCATGACAGGCTGTCCTGCGAAATCTGGTGCTACTCCAACCGGCGCGATGAGGATGCCCAGACAGCGGCGTTGCGCAGCCTGGCAGGCAACTGGCGCACTATCGCGACACTCGACGACGAAACAGTGGCGCGGCAGATCGCGGCGGACGGCGTGGACATTCTCGTCGACCTCTCCGGCCACACTTTCGGCCAGCGTCTGGGCGTGTTCGCGCGCAAGCCCGCGCCGGTGCAGGTCACCTGGCTGGGCTACCCCACCACCACGGGACTGCAATCCATCGACTACCGCATCAGTGACGCCATCGCCGACCCCCC
>CAIPGJ010000840.1 GCA_903864555.1 uncultured Pseudomonadota bacterium
AGCATGGACTGGGCCTTGATCCTGCCCAGCATGGCGCGTGCTTCGATGCCGTTGATGGGAGCCAGTTCCAGGGTGGTGTCCTTGAGCAGTTCCACCAGCACGCCGCCCAGGCCGGTGACGATGAGCGGGCCGAACAGCGGATCGACCTTGCCGCCCACCATGATCTCGGTGCCGGCGGGCACCATGGGCTGCACCAGCACGCCGTTGATCCTGGCATCGGCTTTGTATTGCTTGGCATTGGCCATGACCACGTCGTAGGCGGCCTTCACATCCTCTGCTGTCTTGAGGTTGAGGCGGATGACGCCGGCTTCGGTCTTGTGCGGGATGTCGGGTGATTCGACCTTCATGGCCACGGGCAGACCGAGGGCCGTGGCTGCAGTGATGGCCTCGGCAGCCGACTGCACCAGTTTCTCGCCCACCACCGGCACGCCGTAGAGCGACAGCACGTCCTTGGCCTCGCGCTCGGTGAGGGTCTGGTTTTTCGCCGCGGTGATCAGTGCCGCGGCCTTCGCCTTGGCATCGGTGGGGGAGAGGCGCACCAGCTTGCGCGGGCCGTTCTGTTCGAAGGCGATGCGCTGGGCGTCACGCCTGAACCAGGCGGCCAGCGCAGCCATGGTGCGGTCGGCCGATTGGAAGTAGGCGACATTGGGATGGGCTTCCAGTCCTACCGATGCCGGGCTGCCCACCCAGCCGCCGGTCCAGGAGCAGCAGAAGATCTTGCCGTGCTCGGCGACGCGGTCACCCATCAGGCCGATCTCGGTGAGGCTGTTCGGATTGACGCTGGTCTGCGGGAAGTGCACCGCGGCGTACTGGTCGTCGGCTGCCATGGTGGCGCTCGAGCCGGGCATGTTCTTGGCATCGCGGCCGGCCATGGCGGTGAGGTCGGCCGGATTGCGCGTCGAGCCGAAATCGGGGATGAATTCCTCCAGTGCCTTGCGGGTATGGTCGCGCGGCTGCGGCATGGGCACGCCATACACTTCCGCCTTGTCGGTGGCGAACACGGCGGCGCCGCCGGACACGGCCACCACGCCCACGCCCTTGCCCTTGGGGCGGCCGGCCTTGGCGAAGAAGGAGGCGGTTTCGGTCAAGGCTTCCAGGTCGTTCACCACCACGATGCCCGCACGCTCGAACACGGCGCGGTAGGCGGCCGGGGAGCCGGCCAGCGATCCCGAGTGCGATAGCGCCGCTTCGGCACCGTTCTCGCTCACCCCCAGCTTGCACAGCACGATGGGCTTGTCATTGGCGCGGGCGATTTCGCCGGCCTCGATCAGGCGCGCCGGGTCGTCCATGCCTTCGAGGATAACCTCGATCACGCTGACGTTCGGATCTTCGGCCATGTAGGCGATGGTGTCGGGCACGCCGATGTCGCAGGAGTTGCCGCCGGCCACCACATAGGCAAAGGCCGAGCCGCGGCGCGAGGCCTGCGCGGTGGAGAAGGCCAGCGCCCCGGACTGGCTCACCAGGCCGATGCCGCGCGTCACGATGGCACCGGAGTTCACGTCACCGCGGGTGAAGGTGCAGGCGAGGCCGTGCGCGAAATTGGCAAAGCCCAGGCAGTTGGGGCCGAGGATGCGCAGGTTGTGCTCGCGCGCGATCTGGCCCAGGCGCTGCTGCGCGGCGATGGTCTCGGCCTTGCCCAGTTCGGCATAGCCGGAGGCGTAGACCACCACGCCGCCGACATTGGCGCCGGCGCATTCCAGCACGGCGGCTTCCACCGCATCCTTGGGCAGGCAGATCACCACGCAGTCGGCCGGCTCGGGCAGGTCCTTCACCGAGGGGTAGCAGGGCTGCCCGTCGATGTTGTCGTAACGCGGATTCACCCGGAACACCTTGCCGTCGTAGTGGTCCATGTGCGCGATGGTCTGCGAGGCCACGGCCTTGGGATTGGGGGTGGCACCGATGACGGCGATGGTCCGCGGATCGAACAGGCGGCTGAGATCCTTGTGACGGTAGATGGGGCGGTGGGCTGCGCTCATTACGATTCCAGTTATAGTCAAAATTAAACAGAAGCCGGCCTCATCATTAGGCTGGCATGGTAATTGTTATCAGAGGCTTCGGGCTGCCTCAGGCCTTCCTGATGATCAGCGCGTCCACTGCCAGGATGCGGCTGCCCGAGCAGATCAGCGGGTTCACATCCAGTTCGGCAATCAGCGACTGCTGGTCATCGAGGAATTCGGCCAGGCGCACGATCACCTCGGCCAGTTGCCGCTGGTCGACCGGTTCGGCGCCACGGAAGCCCTTCAGCACGGACTGGCCCTTCAGACGGCCAAGCATGGCCTGCGCTTCAGTCAGGGTGATCGGCGCCAGTTCCAGCACGGTGTCCTTGAGCAGTTCCACGAACACGCCGCCCAGGCCGGCCACGATCAGCGGCCCGAACAAGGGGTCGATCTTGCCACCCACCATGATCTCGGTGCCGGCGGGCACCATGGGCTGCACCAGCACGCCATTGATCTTCGCGTCGGCCTTGTACTTGAGTGCGTTGGCCATCACCGCATCGAAGGCGGCCTTCACCTCTTCGGCGGACTTGAGGTTGAGGCGGATGACACCCGCTTCAGTCTTGTGCGGGATGTCGGGGGATTCCACTTTCATCACCACCGGCAGGCCCAGCGCCTGTGCCGCGCTGACCGCGTCGGCGGCAGACTGCACCAGCTTCTCGCCCACCACCGGCACGCCATAGAGCGAGAGCACGTCCTTGGCTTCGCGCTCGGTGAGGGTCTGGTTCTTAGCCGCGGCGATCAGTGCAGCGGCCTTGGCCTTGGCATCGGCAGGCGAGACGCGCACCAGCTTGCGTGGGCCGTTCTGTTCGAAGGCCACGCGCTGGTCTTCGCGCCGGAACCAGGCGGCCAGCGCAGCCATGGTGCGGTCAGCCGACTGGAAGTAGGCGACATTGGGATGGGCTTCCAGGCCCACCGAAGCCGGGCTGCCCACCCAGCCGCCGGTCCAGGAGCAGCAGAAGATCTTGCCGTGCTCGGCGACGCGGTCACCCATGAGGCCGATCTCGGTGAGGCTGTTGGGGTTCACGCTGGTCTGCGGGAAATGCACTGCGGCGTACTGGTCGTCGGCCGCCATGGCGGCGCTGGA
>CAIPGJ010000841.1 GCA_903864555.1 uncultured Pseudomonadota bacterium
GGAGTCCAGGTCGACCCGCACGTCCAGCAGCATCGCCGCGAGCACATAGTCCAGCGAGAACTTGCCGCGGAAGCCTTCGGTGGGCTTGTGGAACCGGACGATGCACAACAGATCCGGGTGCACGTCCACCTCCAGCCGCTCCACGTCGTCGATGCGGATGCCGTGCTCCCGTATCAGGCCCTGCGCCGCATCCAGAGCGCGCAGGTTGGCGCCGCAGCAGGGATAGCACTTGACCGTCAGACCGGGTGTCACGATGGACCACACCGAGCCGAGCCCTGGCTCCACCTTGCCAAGGTCGTAGTTTCCTGGCCCGTGGAAGGCCGAATAGAAACCGTAGTCGCCTTCCAGCCCTTGGGGGTCGGCAATGTAATCCTTCTGCGCCAGCAGCACCGCCGTGACCCCGGCCCGTGCCGAATTGCCGGCGTGTATGCCTTTGCCCCAGGTACCGAAGTGCTGCGTCAGGCCACCGGCGTTGGCGGCCGCAAGTCCCAGTGCAGCCCCCATCTGAACCGGATTCAGTCGCACGATGCTGCCGGCCGCCGCCGCCGCAGCCGGGCAGCCGTAGAGCGAAGTCGGGTGAAAGCCCTTGCGCCTCAGTTCCGGTTCGTACTGGCGACCGGAAGAAGACAGGCGCTCGAACACTTCAAGCCCGACGCACACTGCCGTCACCAGGTCGGCGCCACTGCCCCCGGTCTGCTCGGCCATCGCCAGGGCAGCCGGCAGTATGCAGGCAGTGGGATGGGAGAATCCGGTGTCATCGTAATCCAGCAGATGCGCCATTGATCCGTTGGCCCAGGCTGCCGAAACAACGCTGGTGCGTATGTCGGTGCCCAGTACGCGGGCCGCCGGCACACCGCCCTGCTCCCGCACCACTTCTGCGACGATGCGCCCGGACTGTTCCACGGATGCCGCCAGGGCAACCCCGGTGCAGTCGAGTATGTGCCGCTTGGTAGCAGCGATCGCCTCCGCGCTGATGTCCGAGAGGACCGTGCGACTGACAAACTCGGAAAGAATTGCCGTTATCCCCCTGCTGCCGCTTGTCTGCGCCACGTTCCCTCCAGCATGTTGTGATCACGGATGCCCATGCAATGAGCCTCTGCCTTCCGTGCATTGACCAGGGCCACTGGCCCGATTGCGTCCCCAGCCACCTATAGTAACTTTTCCAGGTCGTGTCATCATATCGGCCCGCTGCTGCACAAGCGGGTCAGCCATCCTGCCTGCCTGCCCGCCACAACTTGATGCAGGCCACGGCACTGATTGCGCCGAACAGCATAGACATGCCGCAACGAAAGGAGAAGTTCATGGCCATCTACATGGTCCAGCACGTGTTTGCCCGCCCCGACTGGGAGGACGAATGGAACAAGTGGTACGAAGGCAACCTGAAGGTCCTCATGAGCGTTCCGGGCTTTCGCACCGGACAGCGATTCAAGGGCTCAGACGGCTCACCGCCGCACTACATGGCCATGTATACCGTCGATTCAGCCGAGGTATTCGAAAGCCAGTTCTACATCGCCTCCGGTGGCAATGGCGTCAACAGCCAGCACTTCCGGCCCGCCTATCAGGTGTGGATACGGAATCTCCTGGACGGCATCCCTTCCGCGCCCGCCGTGGGCCCTGATGAATGCCTGGTCTGCACCGATTCGCCGACCAGCCCGGCAAAGGTGACCGGGGTCGAATTGGCTACGCTGCACACCATCGGCTTCCACAAGACCACCCCCTATCGCGGTCTGGGCGTGATCAAGTCCGGCAGCATGGGCAGCATCGCCCGCGATGCCA
>CAIPGJ010000842.1 GCA_903864555.1 uncultured Pseudomonadota bacterium
ATTCAGCATCTCTCGCGATGAATGTGAACAGACCCCAGGGTCTGATTGACATTCGATATTTTGTGGTTGGGGACTGTTGCTGACTAATCCGATACGCGTACTGGTCTAGCCAGGCCCTTTACCTGCGGCTTCCTGCTACTCGATAACCAGCAGGGGCGGGATATCCCCGATGTCCGTGAGGGTCTCCAGCGCCCAAAGGCGGGCCAGTATCGCATCGGTCCCGGGCGTGCCCAGCCTGCTTTCGCATAATGAGCGAAATTTCGCTTCGACCTGTGCCGCATTCTTGGGCGAGGCAAGGTCCTCTGCATCGCCGCCTGCTACACCCACGACCTTGCGCGCATCGGTGAGGGTAACCGTGATACGGGCGTGATTCTGTTGCGGCACCCGCTCGTAGGCTGCCGTGAATTCGGGGTTCTCGACCATGCGGATCTTCTGCATGAGTGCAAGCACATCAGGATTGCAAAGTACCTCGTCCTCATAGGAGGAAAGATTCAACGTGCCATGGATGAGGCTTGCTGCAACCAGATAAGGGGTGCTGTGATCGGCGTCTTCCCTGGATTCGAGCGGCCAGGGCGGCTCGCCTCCCGGCACGGTTCTCTGCATGCACATGCCGTTCACCTCGACCAGGACCTCGCGCACGTCGCGGATGCCGATCGGCGCCAGTTTTTCGGCAGCGAGGATGGATGCGATAGCGGGCCCCGCCGCGGGACGGATTTTGATACGAGTATCGAGGATGGTGTATGGCGTGCCACCGCCGCCCAGGACATCCAACGAGAAACGGGCACCGGCGACATGGTCGCACCAACCCGCCTTGCCTTCGAATGGCAGGTTGGGTCCCGCCATGCCGGCACGGGCCAGCATGGCAGCGAAGACAGCATGGCGTGCTGCTGCGCCGGACACGACGGCCTTGAACATGGTCAAGCGGCCGGACTTGGCCTGCTTCAGGATGGCGCCGGGAACGACGGCCATGGACAGGCACTGTGCGATGCCCTCGCGCTGCAATCCCATCAGTCGGGCGGCTCCCGCGGCGATGGCGAGGCAACTCAGGTTGGTGTTGTCGAAGCCATGGTTGCGGAAGAAATGCGAGATGCGCGAACACAGTTCATAGGCAAGCACGATGGCCGTGATGAGTTCACGCCCGCTGGCATGCACGTGCTCGGCAACACTGAGCAGTGGCAGCACCGCATCGCTGGTATGCGCGCCGAAGCTGCCCGGCATGTCATAGCGGCCGGCAATCTCGGCCTGTCGCGAAGTGGTGCCGTTGACGAAGGCAGCCAGGTCCAGTGTGGTCTTCATGCGCGTGCCCACCACCGTGGTGCCGTCGGGAAAGGGCAGATCTGCTGCCAGCTTCCGTGCAATCCGGCAGGGCTCCCCGTCGAAGCCGGCGATCAATGCGCCTATTGAATCCACCATGTGCAGCTTGGCGGCGTCTGTCACCGCGGCCGGGAGGCTGTCAAAGTGGAGCCCGTGGGCGTAGGCGGCAATCTGCTGCTGTATGCGATCTGTCGCGTTGGATGAGGCCAGGGCGGCTGCCATAGGGTTCCTTCAGCAAGCCATCATTCGGCACGCGCTCCAGAGAGCTTCACCACCTGGGCCCACTTGTGGATCTCCTCGCGCACATAGGCATCAAATTGTTCTGGCGTACTGGTGACCGGGTCGACGCCATCGCGCACCAGCCTGGCCTTGATTTCCGGTGCGAGTATCGCTTCATTCATTGCTGCATTGAAGGCACTCACGGCCGCCTGCGGTAAACCTGCTGGCCCGATGATGCCAAACCAGACGATGGCCTCGTAGCCGGGCAGGGATTCGGCGATTGCCGGGATGGCGGGCAGATCGGCCTGGCGGCGAGCGCTGCTGACACCCAGCGGGCGCAGCTTTCCGGCGGCCACCAGGGCCTTGGTGGAGGCTATGCCACCAAAGGTGTACTGCACCTGGCCCGCGATCAGGTCAGTCAGCGTCTGGGCCACACCCTTGTAGGGAACGTGGATGGCCTTGATGCCAGCCATCATATTGAACAGCTCGGCTGACAGGTGGACTGTGGTGCCGGTGCCGGAGGAGCCGTAGTTGAGGCGGCCTGGCTGTGTCTTGGCCAGACTGATTAGTTCCTGCACACTGCCGACGGGAAG
This sequence comes from uncultured Pseudomonadota bacterium, assembly GCA_903864555.1. The sequence goes on from CAIPGJ010000842.1 coordinate 2,127, forward strand.
TGCGGGGTTCACCAGCAGCAGGGTGGCCGTGGCGCCGGACATGCCGATAAAGCTGAAGTCCTTCAGCGGGTCAAAAGGCAGCCTGGCATACAGCGAAGCATTGATGGCGAAAGCCGAAGAGGTGGCGAGCAGGGTGTATCCATCGGGACGGGTATTCTTCACGAGCTCGGTGGCGATGATGCCGCCAGCGCCGGGGCGGTTCTCCACCAGGATGGGTTGCCTGAATCGTTCCGACATGTGCGGGGTGAACAAGCGGACCGCTATGTCGATGCCGCTGCCCGGTGGCAGCATGGCCACCAGCCGGATGGGCCGGGCCGGAAAAGACTGTGCTTGCACCGAGAGGGGCAGGGCGAGAATGAATGCAGCCAATGCGGCGAGAATTCTGGACATGCTGCCTCCGCGTGTTGTGCCTGGCGTCGGGAGGCCCATTCAATCACTTCGGGGCCGGGGTGTCGATGACCCGCTCTCCTCAGTCTACGGCCTCCTTACGTTTGGCAAAGCGCAGGCACTGTGCTCCCGCGATCACCAGCATGGCGATGCCGACATGGGCGAAGTGGTAATTGCCATGGGTGTCGAAGTCATAGCCCATCACCAGCGGCAGCAGCATTGCGATGGGAATCTGCGCCGTGTTCACCAGGCCGCGGATGGTGGCAAAGTTCTTCGCCCCGAAGAAATCCGCGGTGAGGGTCTGGTTGAGCACCAGCCAGCCGCAATGACCCAGGCCGAAGGTGAGGTAGAAGGGAATGAACAGCCACCACTGCTCGGGGGTGACAAAGCCGAGAAAGCACAGGCCGATGCCCTCCAATGTCACCGCCAGCATGTAGGTGCGGGCCCGCCCGTAGTTGTCACCCAGCCAGCCCACGATCCAGCGAAGCGGGATGGCGATGAAGCCGTAGATGGCAGCCTGGGCTCCGATGAAGGCTATTGAAAAACCCTGCGCCACCAGGTGCGGCACCTGGAACACGATCCATACCAGTTGCGCGGCAGCCCCGGCGCTCATGGCTGCGGTCATCAGGTAGAAGTTCTTTGAGCGGATGGCTTCGCGCACACCCATGCCGGCTTCGGACCGGACCTGCACCCGGGTGCCGCTCGTGCCCGCGCCAGCGGTCGCAACGGATGCCGGCACGGGCGTGCGCTGTGGCTCGCCATCGGGTTCGAGGCCCATGTCCTTGGGCCGGTCGCGGATCACCAGTGCCAGCGGCAGGCCGGTGACAAAGACAATCAGGGCCAGCACCAGGAAGCACTGGTGGAACTCCATGATGGAAAGCAGGGCCGAAAGGCTGATCGTGCCCAGGTAACCGAAGCCATTGCCGGTGGTGACCACGCTCATGGCGTTGCCGCGTCGTCGTGTGAACCAGCGCATGATGGCCAGGGTGTGCCCGTTGGCGCCACCCACGCTCTGGCCCAGGGCCATGGTGACCGAGGCGAGGTAGTACAGGGGCAGGGTATGCGCCTGCCAGAAAATGAGCAGGGATAGTGCAATGATGGTCACGCCCACTGAGGCCATACGACGCGGACCGATGCGGTCGGCAATGTAGCCGGTGAAGGGTGCGAACAGGCCCTGCTCCAAAGTGCGCAGGGTAAAGCCCAGTGCAATGGCCGTCATGCTCCAGCCATACAGCGTGCGAAATTCCTCGAGGAACACGCCGAAGCCGAACTGGGTGATGCCCAGGACGATGCAATTGGTGCCAGCGCCGGCGGCGGCGATGTACCAGCCGTAGAAAAGGGGTTTGCCGGCCTGCGGTGCGCTCACGCCTTATCCTTGAGGAAGTTATCGATGGCCAGCCTGCCGCGCACCAGCGCGCGTCCAGCGCCGGGCTGTTACGTCAGGGTGTGGATTGTCGCTGATTGGACGGGGTGGCGCGATGGGGGCGCGAGGCCGAGCAGCGCGGTGGCGCGGGCGATTTCGGCCTGGTCGGCCTGCGGGTTGATCAGAAGATCCACCGGGTCGCCGATGGCATGGACCCCGCTGAATACCAGCAATGACATCACGAACAGGGCAACGACACTGCCGGCGAGGCGGCGCAGCACGTAATCAGCATGACGGGTGCATGCGGGCGATGGACTGGTTGTAAATCACCGGCTGCAGCAGATTGTTAGACAAAACGGCCAAGGCGCACGGCGGTCTGTCCCCGGTAGAGCCGCTTCGAGGGCATCACCAGTACGCAAGCGTCATAGGGTGTGCGTACCTCCTGCTCGCCATCCCAGCCGATCAGGGTTCCGGCCTGGTCGATAAGCTCCAGCCCGGTAAAGGTACGCGCGAAGCGGAAGGTCTCGGAAGCGATGGTGATGGGGTGGGTGACTTCCACCACGCGCTGCGTCTGCGGCGTGTCGGCAAAATGGAAAGGCCCGCGTTCGGGGTCGATCATGCCGAAGCGGGCCAGGAATCGCAGGGTAGTCTCACGGGCAATTTCGACGGTGCGCCGCGCCCAGTGCTGTCCGCATTCGACCAGCAGCGCATTGTTGGCGCTGGCGGGGTCGCCGAAGCCGGCATAGTCGCGCATGCGCCTGCCGGCGGCATGTCCGGCGTCGCAGACTGCCAGCGCCGGATAGCCGACTTCACGGGAGAGTGCACGGCCTTTGGCCAGCGGTCCGGCCAGCAGCAGGGGTTCCGACGGGTGCTGCATCGAATGGATATCGAGCAGAAAATCAACGGTATCAAGAATGGGGCGGAAAATCCGCGCGCGGCGCAGTTCGATGCTGTCGCGGCCGCCGTCGAGAACCTCCGCGGTCCACAGCCGGTTGAAGTCCTCATCCACCCAGCGCGAAGCCTCGGGATTCGCCGGATCGAAGCGGCCGAACGCGGCAACGTTGCAGAAAGCGAGGGTCAGGCGGCCGTGAAGCGGACGGATGCCGGCCCGCATCAGTTCGTCGAGGACGATCGCGCCGCAGATTTCGTTGCCGTGGGCCAGTGCGGAGAGCATCACGTGGGGGCCGGGGGCCCCGCTGTCGATTGTCGTTACGTAATCAATGCCGGTATTGCCCGTGCGATAGGGCGTGATGTCCGGAGGCGAGATTTCGACGGTGTAGGCGTTTGGATTCGTCATGATGTTTTGATGGCTTTCAGCGGTTTCGTGGCGTGAAATGGTGGGCAAAGGTGAACTCGAAGGTACGCGGCACATAGTCTAAGAGCGCCTAACAGAATTGCAGTCAGGCGCCCTGATTCAGGGGAGCGCGAGGGGATGTGTCCCCTCGCATTGTTAGGCACTCTAAGTTTGCCCGCATCGCCCAGCTCACCGCCTGGTGGTGCAGCGGGATGAAGCCACCGTTTGCAATACCTGCTCGTCGTTGATGTTGCGGCGCGGATTTCGTGGGCGGCTGCTTGGAATTACACCGAGCTCGGCCTCTACTTCGGCAAGCCTGGCTTCGACGTCCAGCCATGCCTGCCACAGACTGCGGCGAGAGAATTGCGCTCGGACGTCCTTGACGGAGCGCGCCTTGGCGCGACTGGTCATCGGTGTATGCATGAGGGGAAAGGCGCGCAAGCCCCTGGGATAAGTGCAGTCGCGCGGGCCCAGATTAGAGCTGGATGTTGGCACCCTTGACCACTTCAGCCCACTTCAGGTACTCCTTGCGGATGAATTCGGTGAACTGCTCCGGCGTCGACCCGATCGGGTCGGATCCCAGCGCGGCATAACGTTCGATCACCATGGACGATTTGGCCGCCTTCTGCACCTCGTCGCTAAGGCGGGCAACGATGTTCCTGGGGATGCCCGATGGGCCGACGATACCACCCCAGGTCGTGACTTCGTAGCCTGGCAATCCGGATTCCGCTACGGTCGGCAGGTTGGGAAATGCCTTGATGCGGCTCGATCCGGTCACGGCAAGGCCGCGCAAGCGGC
>CAIPGJ010000843.1 GCA_903864555.1 uncultured Pseudomonadota bacterium
AGCCTGGGCAGTGGCTGGTCCTGGGACTGGATGGGGCCGGCCATGACCTACACTGCAGCTTCGCTGTGCTGCCTGATCGGCTTCGTGCTGGTGGTCTGGAAGCTTCGCCAGCCGGCGCGGGCAGGGCCCGCGGCGTAGTGCCGACGGCCTGCACCTGGTGGCAGGTGCATCGGTGGAACCTTCGTTATGGTAAAGGATCGAATCAGGAGGCCTGCAGCGGGATGGCATGTCGATGGATTCGATGGTGTTTGCGGACGCCGGGGCCGCACACAAGCAGACCAGGAGGCGGGACAATGGATGCAGCAGCAGTGTTGAGGATGCGGACATCGGCGTGGACGGGCGCGTTTGCGCTGGCAGTGACCTTGCTGTTGGCCGGCTGCCAGACGGTGCAGACCACACAACCCGGTGCGGTGGGCGTGAACCGCGAGCAGCGCATGGCGATTTCCCAGCAGGAGTTCGAGCAGGGGGCGGCCAAGTCATACCAGGGCCTGATGCAGCAGGCCCAGGCCAAGGGCTTGCTCAACCGGGATGCCGCGCAAGTGGAGCGGGTGAGGCGCATTGCAGGCCGCCTGATCCCGGCCACGGCGACCTTTCGCCCCGATGCCCTGAAATGGAAATGGGAGACCAACCTGCTCAGCAGCGACCAGGTCAATGCCTGGTGCATGCCCGGCGGCAAGATCGCGGTCTACACCGGCCTGATCCAGAAACTGGCCCTGACCGACGACGAACTGGCGGCCGTGATGGGCCACGAGATGGCCCATGCGCTGCGCGAGCACAGCCGCGAGCAGGCCTCGATCCAGATGGGCCAGAATGTCGTCATCGGCATTGCAGGCTCCTTGTTCGGCCTGTCCGAGACGGCGCAGCAGGTGGGGCAGCTGGCAGCCGAATACACCATCAACCGGCGGCATTCGCGCCAGGACGAGATCGAGGCCGACCGCATCGGCGTGGAACTAGCCGCGCGTGCCGGCTACGACCCGCGTGCGGCCATCACCTTGTGGAGCAAGATGGCCAGGCTCTCCGGTGGCGAGCCGCCGCAGTGGCTTTCGACGCATCCTTCCAGCGAGGCGCGCACCCGGGACCTGACCGATTACGCGCAGCGCGTGCTGCCGCTGTATCAGGCCGCCACCAGGCGCTGAAGGTAAATCGTCCGGCGCGCGCGGTGGCGCCAGGTCTCCGGCGGCTTGCGCAGGCATCCCTCCGCACCGGCTTCAGCGCCGTCGGTGTTTCCCTCGCCGAAGCGAATTTACTGCGTTGATTGTTCGCATTTTTTGCCGCCTGTAGCGAAGCATCGATCCGGTATAATCCGGCCCTCTTTGGTCGGGTCGCCATGCCCGGGCGCAGCACGTGTCCGATGCAGGGTCGGCCCGGTTTGCCGGCGCCATGCCGGCGTTACTTGAACAGTTCCCGGATCGCACTGCGATGAGCGCAAAAACCCTTTACGACAAGCTGTGGGAGAGCCACGCGGTTTACGCGGAGGAGGACGGCACCACGGCGCTGTACATCGACCGCCACCTGGTGCATGAAGTGACCAGCCCGCAGGCCTTTGAGGGACTGAAGCTGGCCGGACGCAAGCCCTGGCGCGTCAGTTCCATCGTTGCCACCGCCGACCACAACACCCCCACCGACCACTGGGAAGAGGGCATCAAGGACCCGATTTCGCGCATCCAGGTGGAGACCCTGGATGCCAACATCCGGGAGTTCGGTGCGAAGGTCTATTTCCCGTTCC
>CAIPGJ010000844.1 GCA_903864555.1 uncultured Pseudomonadota bacterium
AATAGGGCCGACGAAAGCCTGTTGGCGTACTACTCAATACTGATACGGCTGGCTGGGGGCAGGTCACGTTGTCGGTACGTACCACGTTTGGATAGCCACGAAACAGCGCAGCCCGATCGAGCAACCGGGTCACATACTGGCCAGAGATCCCGTAGTCGGTGGCGATGTCCACGCTTCAATAACTTACAGCACGGCCCCGATTTCGACTCATTCTTCGGCCGGTGGCAGATGGCGCTGCAGATCCATGGCGTCATGTAGAAGGCGCAAGACCTCGATCACGTCACCGCACGGCACGGCTTGGCGCCCCTGCGCTCACGTCCGGCGCGTCGCCGGCTTTCCGCCGATCACCTTGTCGGCAATGGCGGTCAAATGACGGCTGAGTGCGGCGGGCGATTCGAAGCTGCGAAAGCGTCCGGCGGCGACGTCGGCCATCCCGACGCGGGCGGCCTCGCGCAGCGCGTGGAGCCGGGCGTTGTCCTGCGCTTCGCGATCCTCGATCAGGCGCAGCCCTTCGCGCAGCACTTCGCTGGCGTTCTGGTAGCGCCCGGTGGACACGAGCCTTTCGACGAGGCGTGCCTGGTGGTCGGTGAGGACGACATTGCGGGTTGGCATGGAAGTCTCGCGAGGATCAGTGAGTGTTGGCATAATATGCCAAAGGTGCCCGGTTCGACAAACTCCCGCCTGAGAACCAAGGGTGCTGGAATATCCGCCATTGAGACGACTGGTTTGACAGAATCTGACTTGACTTGAGTGTGAGCGCAGCATGGGAATCAACGTCAACCTGACACCACTACTGGAAGATCTTGTCCGCTCGAAGGCGGCCTCTGGCCAGTACTCGTCGGTCAGTGAAGTTGTGTGCGAGTCGCTGCGCTTGTTGGAAGAACAGGCGCGCCTTACGGAGGCAAAGCTGGCGCGGCTACGCGGCGCGGTCGGCCGGGGGCTGGGCAGTGGCCCGAGCGAGAGTTGGGATGCTGAGGCGGTCAAGCATCACGCGCGATTGCGCCGACCTTTCGATTCCGGGGCCGCTTAAGTCCCGCGCGAATCCGCGCGTTCGAGCAGACAGAATCACCGGCAAGGGGTGACTTTGGGGGTACTGGATGCAGTAAAAATAGGTTTGCGAGAAGAAAGCGTAAGCTGAGATCTCGGAGCGCTTGGTTATTCAAATCAATAGCCCGTCAGTTTCACCTCGTCAATCGCTAAAGGCGTGTCCATGACCGAAGTCATCCGTCATTGTGAGTTCCGCATCAAGTGCCCGAAATCCTGGGACTCACTCGCGTTGACATTGAATCCCCGTCAGCGCTTTTGCCACGAGTGCAAGCGATTGTTTCACCATTGCCAAACCCCAGAAGAACTGCAAATTGAACTCGAAACCGACGAATGCGTGGCGACAAACATTTTGAACTCAGACGTATCAGAATTTCCCTCGATGGTTGGCAAAGTTGCCGTCCCCTATCACTGTAAGCAATGAACTGGGCTCCATTGTTAAATCACCTGCGCGATCGATTTGCAATCGATTGGCATGGTGCACACGGGGCAGCCCACTGGGTGCGGGTGCGCAAGAACGGGATGCTGTTGGCGAAATCGACAGGTGCAAATGTCGCGGTTGTGGAATTGTTTTCCTTTTTCCACGACTCATGTCGCATAAACGAGTATGTGGACGATGGCCACGGAAAGCGTGGGGCAGACCTCGCCATGACGCTGCGTGGTGACCTATTCAATGCGAGCGACGCGGAGATGGCCCTGCTGGTTGAGGCGTGTACTGGGCATAGCGATGGGGAGGTTGAAGCCGATGTCACTGTTCAGACCTGCTGGGATGCCGACCGCCTGGACCTTGGCAGGGTCGGCATCAGGCCCGATGCACAATATCTTTGTACCGCTGCAGCGAAAGACCCGGCGATGATGCAGAGGGCTTATCAGAGCAGCCTTGCGCTCAAAGCGCCTGTGGCGGAGTCACCGGCAAAGCACAAGAAATGAATCGATCCTCGATGAGCGTTTAGAGGCAGGGACAAGAGAGGAAAAGGGGCCTGGCTCGGAATCGTCTGCTTTCAGGTTTCCCTTCAGTCGACGCCAACGTCAGCCCGCGGCCATTCTTTCCAGGCCCTTCCTGAAGAACGTCAGGGTGCTAGCCGCCTACCAGCACGCCTGCAGACACCTCTCGCAGGGGACGTCTCATCTTCTACTCTCCTTGGCGACTTCGTCGCCGATTAGAGCAGAACTCCACTTATATCCCTGTCCTGTTTTGCGGGACCACCTCTCTGGCTAGAAGACAGTGGAATTAAAGGGGATATAAGTGCCAGTTCGCCATATACCAGACAAGTGGCGGCGGGCTTGAACCGGGAGGTCGGTCCATATGACTCGGTTCGGCCATTATGGAGAGTGCTCAATTATGAATGGCGGCGTGACGGTAAGCATGGCAACGGCTGGGTTTTGTTGCCGAAGACATGTTCCCGATCACCTCATCCTCCCGCATTTCGCAGGATTGCTACAATCGACGCCCGCTGCAATAAGAACGCTTTTCCACAAGTCGGCGCCGACAGGATTTTTTGATCATATGGGGCGATCGAGTCGAAATTGAATCCGCGTAACAACTCACTTTGCAAAAGGCTCCATTGACAGACATCGTCATCGTAAGTGTTTCATTTTGGGGAACAGCATGGGTGATGTAAGGTCAGATGATGCAGCCGAGAGCCATGCGACCAGCGTGCTGGCCAGATTTCTTGTCGAATCGCGTCCCGAGGATATTCCGGCCGAGGTACGCCACGAAGCGGCTCGCGCGATCCTGAATTGGACGGGTTGTGCTGTCGGCGGGGCCGGCCACGAAACGGTCGATCACACGCTGGCCGCGCTGGGCCCATTCGGCGGGCCGGCGCAGGCAAGTCTGTTTGGACGCAGCGAGCGCACCGATGCGCTGCATGCAGCGCTGATCAACGGCATCAGTTCCCATTTGCTGGACTTCGATGATACCCATGCGCGCGCCATTCATCCGAGCGCGCCAGTCTTGCCCGCCTTGTTCGCCTACTCGGAATGGCAGGCGATTTGCGGCCGGGATCTGGTGCACGCTTTTGTGCTGGGTGTCGAGGCTGAATGCCGGGTCGGATTGTCGGTCTATCCGGAGCACCACGATCTGGGATGGCACATAACGGGTACCGCCGGCGTGTTTGGCGCGACGGCCGCCATTGGCAAGCTGATTGGCCTGACGGCGCAGCAGATGACCTGGGCATTGGGCATTGCGGCAGCGCAGGCCGCCGGCTTGCAGGAGATGTTTGGTTCGATGTGCAAAAGCCTGCACGCGGGGCGCGCTGCACAAAATGGGCTGTCAGCCGCCTTGCTCGCCAAGCAGGGTTTCACCAGTTCGGAGCGGGGCATTGAAGGGGCTCGTGGTTTTGGCCGGGTCTTTTCGACCCGATTCGATCCCTCGGTGATTACCGAGGGCCTCGGCACGCGCTACGAATTGTCATCGAACATGTACAAGCCCTACGCCTGCGGGCTGGTGGTGCACGCGGTCATCGATGGCTGCCTGGCGCTGCGCCAGCAGTATGGCCTGCAACCCGAAGAAATAGAGGCCATTGAACTTGCGGTGAGCCCCCGAACCATGGAACTGACCGCCAACAAGGAGCCCAGGACCGGGTTGGAGGGCAGATTCAGCGTTTACCATGTTGCCGCGGCAGCGCTGATTTCCGGGGCCGTCGGTGAGGAGCAGTTTACCGATGCCAGGGTACTGGATGCGCGTACCGTGGCCTTGCGCAGGCGCATTTCGACACGGGTAGATCCCCGGTTGTTACGCACCCAGGCCTCGGTGTCCATGCGTCTGAAGGATGGTCGCGCCGTGACGCATCATGTCGAACACGCGCTCGGCACGCTGGGCCGGCCGATGCGCGATGCCGATCTGGAAGCCAAGTTTTTCGGCCTGACCGAAGAGACCTTGGGCGCCGAACAGGCGCGCACGCTCGCCGGGTTGTGCTGGTCGGTTGAGACGCTGGCCGATGCCGGCGCCCTTGCGAGAATGGCAGCGCGTCGTGCTTAGGCCGCCAGTGGCAGCCGGCGTCGTCGATGTTGTCGCAAGCCAGGCTGCATATATCTGCTGCGCGGGCATAAGTGTGCCCGCGCAGGACCCAATTGATCCGGAGTGATCCATGTCGTCTGACGGAAGAAAAAGTAAACCTTCAAGTGCCCGCGCCGGTTCGAATGCGAGTTCGCCCGGGAATCCGGTTTCACCTCTGATGCTCACGCTGAGCGCGCATATCGCCGCGACCAGCCGGCGGCCGCTTTCTCCCGAGGTCACGGCACGTGCCAAAACCCACATGCTCGATACCTTTGCCGCCATGGTGGCCGGCTCCAGACTGCTCCCGGGAAAGCGGGCCAGTGCCTATATCCGGTCCTTGAATGCCGAGCCTGTGGCCGGCGTCATCGGCACCCGCTTCGTCACCTCAAGTCAGTACGCCGCTCTGGCCAATGGCATGTGCGGTCATGCTGCCGAGACTGATGATACCCATCCCCCTTCGCGCACTCATCCGGGCACTTCTGTGATTCCGGCTGCGTTGGCGATTGCCGAACAACATGACCGCTCGGGCAGGGAATTGCTGCGCTGTGTTGCCTTGGGCTATGACATTTGTGCGCGCACCATGCTTGCCCTTGCGCCGACGCCCGCGCAGCGGCCGGCTTGCGCCAACGGAGCGTTCGGCCATTTGTTCGGTGCCGTGTCGAGTGCTGCCGCCTTGCTGCATCTTGATGCACGCAAGACACGCTTCGCATTGGCCTACGCCGGGCAGCAGGCCTCAGGGCTGTACACCCGTTTGCGCGACTCCGAGCATATCGAAAAGGCCTATGCGGTCGGTGGCATGCCGGCTCATAACGCGGTTCTGGCCGCCACCATGGTTCGTTCAGGGTTCACCGGGGTTGACGATGTTTTTTCCGGCGAGGACAATTTTTTTGCAACCTATGCCCCGAATGCGGATGTCGAGGCGATGGTTCGGGACCTGGGCGAGAAGCATGAAATCATGCGTGGCGGTATCAAGCGCTGGTGCGTCGGCGGCCCTGCACAGGCTCCGTTGGATGTGCTTCATACCCTGATGCAGCAGCATGGTTTTCGGGCCAGGGACGTGGCATCAGTGGTGGCGCGCATCCCCGGCACGGAGCTGCAAATCGTCAACAACCGCGACATGCCCAATATATCGCTGCAGCATTTGCTGGCAGTCATGCTGGTGGATGGCACCTTGACATTCGCCTCGGCGCGTGACGCCCGGCGCATGAAGGACGCGCGCGTCAGCAAGCTGCGCGAACTCATCAAGGCCGTTGCCGATCCGTCGATTCCAAACACCGTGCGCGGCTGGCGTTGCGGAATGGATATCACACTCAAGGACGGGCGCCGCCTGACGCACTCGACCATGGCAGCCAAGGGCAGTCACGAAAACCCGTTGACGCTGGACGAGGTCGAGGTCAAGGCTCGTGGGCTGATGGAGCCGGTTCTCGGCAAGCGTCGCAGCGCTCTGTTGATCGAGGCGCTGGCTGATATTGAACGCTTGCCCAGCGTGCGTTCGCTGCGTGAGCTTTACTGCGCCTGACCTCAGTGCCTGACCACGGCGCCTGACCTCGGCGCCTTGGCCATGAGCGAACGGATCAGTCCTGCAGCAGGGCGTGACCGTTGCAATCGTCAGTTCTGCTCGATCTTCGCGTCACGAATGACCTTGGTCCATTTGGTGATTTCTTTGCGCAGATAGCGATCGAATTCCGCGGCTGAGCCGCCCTCCGGCTCAGCGCCCTGTTTTCCCAGGTCGGCAATCACCTCGGGAACTTTCAGTGCAACGTTGATGGCGGCATTGAGTTTGGCGATAACGTCGGCTGGCGTGCCTGCCGGTGCCACCATGCCGCTCCAGCCTGTCGCCTCGTAACCGGCCACACCTGTTTCGGCGATCGTGGGGATGTCCGGCATAAAGGGGGACCGGCGCACCGAGGTGACACCGAGCGCACGGATGCGGTTGCTGCGTATCTGTGCCAGAGCCGCCGGCAGGGACGAAAATGCCATCTCAAGCTGGCCACCCATGATGTCGGTTACCGCAAAGCTGACTCCCTTGTAAGGCACATGCACGATGTCGACGGCCGCCATGCTTTTGAAGAGCTCCCCAACCAGATGGGTGGCACTGCCCGTGCCACCCGAACCAAAGTTGAGTTTGCCCGGCCGGGCCTTGGCGAGCGCGATCAGCTCGGTGACTGACTTGGCGGGCAGGCTGTTGCCGACTACCAGCACCTGCGGCACGGATGCCATCATGGTCACCGCTGCGAAGGAATTGGCCGGATCAAAGCGTAGTTTGGTCGTCAGGCCGGCGTTGGTGGCATGGCTGGTGGCAATCATCAGCAAGGTGTAGCCGTCCGGTTTCGCATTGGCCGTCATTTCAGCAGCCACATTGCCGCCGGCACCCGGTCGGTTGTCCACCACGACCGGCTGTCCCCAGGCTGCCGCCAGATGCGGTGTGACGATGCGGCCGATGACATCAGCCGCGCCGCCCAACGGAAATCCAACCAGCACATGAATCGGCCTGGCCGGATAAGTTTGCCCGACCGCAAGGGCTGTCCACGCCAGCATGAGTGCGCATCCGGCAGCACGCAGCGCGCAGATTCGAAGTGGTCGGTGCATGTCAGGCTTTCCGCAGTACTTTGATAAGCGCGAGAGCTTACTCCAACATTGATTCGGCAGATCAAGCTTTCATGATGAAAGCACCGTGAAGCGACTTGCTTGCTCTGGCGGGACCGCATGCTTGGAGACCGCGCGCCTGCGCCCGAGAACCTGCATCAGCAATTCCCCCCGGCAGTTGGGGTGGTGTCCGATCCGGCGGACACGCTTTTGTTGCTGAGCGCGGGCGAGTAGCGATTCAAGCTACACCACCGCCGTGCGCCGTACGGGAACAGATATCTCCGATGACGGCGCAGCCAATGGGGCGCCTAAATCACTTCGTTTATATTATTATCATATTCATAGAGTGATATTACCCGGCCTCAATGGCCTATTTGAATGGGCGCACTGCCAATTGCGTGTGCCATCATTGAACCCGGGTTAGTCATCCCATCGTGTGGACTCCACTCCAACCCTCCACCACGCCCGGACCAGCTTTGCAGCCGGCACGACGCGACCAGATCCTGGTCCCAAGGTAATCATTTCGTCGCCAGAGCCGTGACGCACTGCTCAGCCCGGCCGCGATTCCTCGTACCTGGGAAGCGCATCGTCGCACGACCAGGGCGCGCGCGAACCCCAGTAGATTCGCGCCTGCGGCTTGACGTCGGGGACATCGTCCAGTGATCCGGCAGGAATGTTGACCGTCTTGGCGTCGCGGCTCACGCTGGGGAGCCTGCCTCCGCATTGACCGCAGAAGATGCTGGTGAAGCGCGCCGCCGTCGGCAATTCGTAGCGACGCACCTCGCTCTCGCCTTTGGTCCAGCGGAAATTCCCGGCCAGCGTGAATAGATCCGTTGCGTGGCCGCAGCGTTTAGAGGCAGGGACAAGAGAGGAAAAGGGGCCTGGCTCGGAATCTCGTATCAACGACCCGAAATCGTGCCGTCGGCCCGAATGGTCATATGCACCTCCGTTCGGCTGAGATGGTCATCGGCCTTCATGCGGGGCGTTCGGCCCAGTCGGTCCAGGGCCGTGAGGATCACGGGCTTGTCCCTGTCTGACAGGGGTAACCTGCCCAATGGGGCAAACGGGTCTGCCGAATCGAGGTACAGATACAGCGATGGTACATAGATGATCACGTGATTGATCGGGTAGTGGGTGCCGATCGGGGCCACCGAGCCATAGCGGATGTTCCGTCGCGGATCGGGGAACAGGTGGTTTGAAATTCCTATATGCCCATTAGGTGTCGTGCTACGCTGAGTCTGGATAGGGAGGGTAGGTTATGTCCGGACGGAGTGATGTTCATGTGGACGGCCCCCTGTTCGAGTGCCTGTGGCCACTCGGACCGGTCGCTTCGGAACGGATCGAGCCTGCGCCTCGCCTTGCCGACCTGTCGGGCAAGACGATTGCCGGAATGTGGGATTTCCTGTTCCACGGCGATGTGATGCTGGACCAGATCCGGGAGGAACTGGCGCGGCGCTTCCCAGGCGTCCGTTTTCTCGGGTACGACCAATTCGGTGACATCCACGGCACCCGCCGCAATGACATCCTGGCCGGCATGCCGGCCCTGCTCAAGGCGCTGGAGGTCGATGCCGTCATCACCTGCGTGGGCGCCTGAGGTTCCTGCACGCCCGCCGTGTTGCGGGCCAGTGCGGTGGCGGAGAAGGCCGGCGTGCCCAGCGTGTCCATTGTCTCCACACCCTTCATGAAGCAGGCGGCGGTGATTGCCCGCGGCCTGGGTCTGCCGGACCTGAGCATCGCCGAGTATCCGGGTGTGCCCATGACCGACAGCGCGCAGACGGTGCGCGAGAAGACAGCAGCGCAACTGGTTGAACAGATCGTGAAGGGCCTGGCGAGCCTTGTGCCGATGGCCGCCGGCAAGGAGCCGCCTGCCAGTACCGGTGCGCGCAGCGTGGTGTTCCGCGGCACGCTTGCCGAGGTGCAGGAGCACTTCCTGGCGCAGCAGTGGAGTGATGGCTTGCCGGTGATGCCACCCACGCCGGCCGCGGTGGCGGCCTTCCTGCGCCACACCGATCGTGACCCGGGCGAGGTCCTGGGTGTGTTGCCCCCGGAGAATCGCCAGGCCACCGTCTGGAATATCGCGGTCAATGGCGTCATGGCCGGTTGCCGCCCGGAGTACATGCCCATCCTGCTCGCCATCGTCGAGGCCGTACTCGATCCGGATTTTCACATCGAGGATGCCGGATCAACCCCGGGCTGGGAACCGCTCATCATCCTGAGCGGGCCGCTGATCCGCACGCTGGATTTCAACGACGGCGCCGGTGTCATGCGCATGGGGCGCCAGGCCAACACCAGCATCGGCCGCTTCCTGCGCCTCTACATCCGCAACGTGGCCGGCTCGCGCATCCTGCCTTCTGGCTCGGACAAGGGGAGCATCGCGGGAAGTTTCCATGTGGTGCTGGCCGAGAACGAGGCGGCAGTGGCGGAACTGGGCTGGCAGCCTTTTTCCGTGGACCAGGGCTTTGTCGCGGGCGATAGCGTGGTTACCGTGCAAAGCGTGGTCAGCGTGAGCCCGCCCATCTACACCGGGGGTGACACCGCCGAAAGCCACATGCAGGTCATCACCGAAGCACTGGCCGACGAGACGCGCCTGCGTTGCTTCGGCGCGCACCTCACCGGCTGCTACTTTCCGCTGCTGGTGCTGGGGCCGGCCATTGCCGAGGCGATTGCGCGCAGTGGCTGGCGCAAGGATGACATCCGTCGCTACGTGGCCGACCGGCTGAAGATCCGCGTGGGCTTGGCCGAGCGCTATGCCTGGCATGCCGGACTGACTTCGTTCTCCATTGCCGGGCAAGTGAGGCTGGGCATCATCGGGCCACAGTTTGGTGGTGCGGACGATCCGGAGCGCGAGATTCCGGTGATGATCCGGCCCGAACGACTGGGCATCGTGCTCTCGGGTGATCCGGGGCGCAACCAGTCGCGCGCCTACATCAACAACCATGTGCAGGGGCAGCGGGTGAGCCGCCGGGTGAGGTCGCCGGATGTGGTTGCCCGGGGGGCATGAAAAGAACACGCAGTGAGTTCCGATAACAACAAGGGAGGAAAAACAGTGAGCAAACTCATCAAGGCAGCAGGCATCGGTCTGGTGCTGGCCGGGATCGTGACTTCACCGGCCATGGCCCAGGACCGTTATCCATCGAACACGGTGAGGGTCGTCGTCGGGTATCCCCCCGGTGCCATTGCCGACCTGAGCGCGCGCATGCTGGCGCAGAAGCTCGCAACGCAGATGAGTGCCAGCTTCATCGTGGACAACAAGCCGGGTGCGGGCACGCAGATTGCCAATGACTTCGTCGCCAAGTCCCGGCCCGATGGCTACACGATGCTGTACAACGATGCCAGCATCACTATGGGCAGGGCGCTGGGCGTGGAGATGAACTACGACCTCTTCCGCGACCTGGCACCTGTTTCGCGCACCCTCTTCACGCCGCTGCTGCTGTTTGTCGAACTCAACCTTCCGGTGAGTACGCTGGCCGATTTCATCGCCCATGTGCGCGCCAATCCGGACAAGCTGTCCTATGGCTCCTCGGGCATCGGTGCACCCAACCACCTGGGACCGCTGCTTTTCCTGCAGACCCACAATATCAAGTCGGTGCACGTGCCCTACAGCAAGGGCGGCACCGCGGCCTACATGATCGACATCGTGGCCGGGCGCCTGCCCTGGGCGGTGGCCGGCGTGACGGCCGTGATGCCGCTGGCCAAGGACCGCAAGATCAAGGTGCTGGCGATCGGCAGCCAGCAGCGCTCGCCACTGCTCCCCGATGTGCCCACCTTCACCGAGACCATGCCCGGCTTCCAGATGGGTTCATGGTATGGCGCGATGGTCGCTGCGAAGACGCCGACTGCCATCATCCAGCGATTGAACGGCGAAATCGTGAAAGCCATGCAGGACGCCGAACTGCGCGCCAAGCTGGCGCAGGAGGGCGCTGAACCGGTGACCTCGACGCCGGAGGGGTATGGCGCTTATCTCAAAACGGAACTGGACCGGTGGACGACGGTGGTGAAGACGGCGGGGGTGAAGCTGGAATGAGGGGTGGGGCTGTGGCAGTTCCCGGGTTACCCGGGCTTCGCATGGTCATGCCTGGCTGCTACCGCGGATCCGCTGCGTGGCATGCAGATGTCGAGGGTGGCCTTTTTGTTGGTGCGATCCCGGTAGCCTGTTCCTTTGGCATGTGAGGGCTATCGCCATTCGCTGCCAGCCATGTCGATCCGATCGGACGCGACAAAGATCACGGGCGGTCGGAAAAGGGGCCTGGCTCGGAATTTTCTGACGCCTGCCTCGGCCTCCCTCAGGAACCCGATGATCTGCTCTTCCGTAAACCGTTTCTTCACGTCCGATCGCCTTCCCCAGCGTCGGACGCTAAACCGTTGTGCTAATCAATACTGGGGGGGCGTCGGGGGTTGAGCCCCCCTCTTGATCCGTATTTCCTTCAGCGAATTCAGCGTCCGGTCCAGGCTGTCTCGATCAGGCGCGCGCTTGGCCCGTCGTATTGCTGCAGCTCCTCGCGCACGAAGGGGTAGTAGTCGCTCTTGCCGTAGAAGGACCGGGTGAGCTCGGCGAAGAATTCGCGCTCGCTGGTGGCGGCGTTGGAGCGGCCCTGTTTGCCATTGGCCAGCTTGACCTGGGCGTAGCTGCCCACCTTCATGGCGTCGCGATAGCCGCTGCGCACACTGGCATTGTCTGCCTTCAGCACCCGGTCATGGTAGGCATGGGCCAGTTGGTGCATCACCAGCCAGGGCTGGGTCTGCGCCGTTTCCAGGAAGGCCGCGGCGCGGGGGATCTCCAGCAGGCCATCGCGCGAGGTATCTGCCGCCTTGGCATCGGGCCAGTTGTAGCGGATTGCTTCGCCCTTGCCCTGGTCCCAGTGGATGATGATCTGCACCTTGCGCAATTCGGCCACCGCCGGGCGGGGCAGGGCGGCTGCAGCGCGGTCCAGCTGGCGTTCCAGTTGTGCCAAGACCTGATCGGACAGCGTGGTGTAGCGATCCGAAAGCTTGCGCTCGAGCACCACCGTCCAGCCGCTGGCGAAACTCGTGGTCTGGTTGTCGTTGCGGTCCCGGTAGCTGAATTTCTTGGGACCCGCCTCATCGAGCTGGGCTTGACGGGGCGCCGATGCCGGGTCTTCGCCCGGCGCACCCGGGGCACCAGGGACGCCGCCCGCCTTCATGGCATTCATCTGCTGCATCAGCGCTTCGCGTGCCTCCGGAGGCAGGGATGCCAGCGCCTCCGGCGACAGGGCTGCGGGGTTGATGGGCTGGCCATCCAGCGCCTGCGTCGACAGCGGCAGGCCGCCACCCTGGCCCTGCGCCGCCATCATGGCCGGATTGGCCATGGACAGGATCTGCTGGGTGGAGGCCTTCTGCCGTTCCAGCACCACGTAGGCGGTGATGAGGG
Source organism: uncultured Pseudomonadota bacterium (assembly GCA_903864555.1). The sequence continues at coordinate 12,018 of CAIPGJ010000844.1, forward strand.
AGATGATCAGGCCGATGATGGATTTGCGCATGGTGGCGGGGTCGGCAGTGCCGGATGAGCGTAGCGGCCATTATACGAATGTCAATAAAGTGTGCCCGTGGATTCTGCTTGTGGCATGGGAAAAACACCTGTAGTGCTCAGAGTCGGGGCAAGGTGCAGCAGGGCAGGTGGCCATCAGGTCGCCTTTACCGTCCGCCTGATGGATAGCGCCTGAAGGCGCGATTACAGACCTGACACCAGCTCCCGAGGCGGCGGGGTCATCGCGGCACACCGGGAGCACTGGTAGAACAGATTGCGGCCCGAGGGCTTGCTCTGCAGCAGGTAGGCAAGCATGCCGCCGAAGGTGACGATGCTCGCCACCCACACGCCGAGCGTCGCCCCCATGAACAGCTGCCCGCCGAATGCAAGCGCATAGATCGAGCACAACAGGAGGATGCGCGTCCGTCGCGATATCTCCATTCCGGCAACCGGCGACCCGGTGTCGAGAATGGAGGCGCTGGTCAACAGGGTGGCGGTACACACGAAGATGACCGTGATCCAGCCGACCGGGCCGCAATGCAGGTCGCGGCACAGGGAGACCATGAATAGGCCCACCAGCAGCATGGCCAGGCCCGGGAGGGTCCAGTCCGCGAGGATCTGGCTGCCGGACTGCAGCTTGCGTCGCAGCGCCATGTGGCCGTCGCAACGCTTGCAGGCCTGGCGAGCGCTGTGGAGCGGGTGTCGCTCGCTGGTTGGTTTGCCGTGGCTGCCGGGCGCAGCATGGACACCGGACAGTCGAGGATGGCGCACAGACGGCGCAGCAGTTCCTCGCGGTCTTCATGCAGCGCGCCGCTGCTGAATATCAGCACCGCATCCGCCGGTGTCGTGCCCAGGGTCACGGCGGTCACCGCTTGCGGCAGGTCGAGCACATGGATGGGCGGTGCCTTCATACCGCGCGCGGCAGCCGCGGCAGTGACCTGTTCGAACAACACGCTGTGAGGGTGGCCGGAGGTCGGATCCACCCGCCTGGTGTCGAGCGATGCGGCCAGGCCTTCGCCGCCTGCTTCGCGCAGGGCGGACAGACGTTGTCCCGCAAGCAGCATGGCACCCAGCGGGCCGCCGATGGCGATCACCCATCCTACCCAGCCCGGGCGAAAGGTCGCCAGCAGCGCAGCAATCCACGCGGTGATGCTTTCGGCGATGGTGCGTTCCACCGGGGCGCTGATGTCGCTGGCCAGTGAGTTCATCCCCACCTCGTCGGCCAGAAACTGGTGGATGGCCATGAACATCACCACGGCCAGCGCTGTCAGCACAAGATTGGTTGCGATCACCTGCAGGTTGAAGCGCGACCAGTTGAATCCAGCAACAGCACTGCCTGGTACCGACATATATCCCTCCCCGTGGCTGCACCGTGCCCATCACCTGGGTGGAAGTCAAATGGTGCAGGTTTTCGAAGGGCCGTTCTGGACGGGTAAGGGAGCCTCACCACTGATCGGCCTGCCCCAGGGGACTGCCGGTTAAATTGCCTCCAGCCCCTGCTCCATGAAAGCCTCGATGATGGGGGCGAGCTCCGCCGGGCGCTCCAGATGCATCATGTGGCCGGTGTCTTCGAACCAGAGGGTCTTCTGATGGCGGAAGCAGCCGAAGCGGTCCTCGGAGGTCGCGCCGGGGGTGAGGTCGGGCAGGCGGTTGAGGGCGCCGCCCTGGCGGGCGAGGAAGATCAGCGTCGGGGCGGTGACTTCGCGCCAGGCCGCCATGGCTTCATCGAGGCGGTTGCTGAGGTCCATGCCGTCGTTGCGCGCGTGGGCCGGGTCGTGGCTCAGCACCACGCGGCCATCCTGCTCCGCAGCCCAGTGACGGGCGAGGAAATGGATGCGCTCGGCCGGCACGCGCGGATGGGCGCGCTGCATGCGGCTTTCCATCTCCTCCCAGGAGGCATAGTCGTGCACCGGCATGGGCCGGTTGATGCGCTTGATCCAGCGGCGGTAGTGCCGGAGGGCATCCTCGCCGTCGCCCGGCTTGGCACCGTAAGCATCGATGTTGACGAACTTCTCGATGCGCTCGGGCCGGATGCCGGCATACACGCCGGTGACGCTGGCGCCGAAGCTGTGGGCCACCACCTTCACCGGTGCGTTAGGTTGATAGTGATTGAAAATCTGGTCGAGGTCGGCGATGAAGTCGCCATACCAGTAGGTGTCGCTGCCGCTGCGCTGGGTGAGGCCGTAGCCGCGCCAGTCCGGGGCGATCAACTGCCAGTCGCCCTTCAGCTCATCGACGAGGAACTGGAAGGAGGCCGACACGTCCATCCAGCCGTGGATGAGGAACAGCTTCGGCGCGCCTTCGCGTCCCCAGGTGCGGATGTGGTAACGCAGGCCACGTATGGTGATGAACTGCGACTGGCTGGTTTTCAAGTGGTGGCCGGGGGCGTGGCGTTGGCGGGTGCGGCATCGGCCACTGCAGGCGGGGCTGGATGCCGGAAGGGGATGAAGTCCTCCACCATCTGTGCCATGGCCTCGGGACGCTCCAGGTGCACGGCGTGGCCGGTGTCTTCCAGCCACAGCAGCTTGCAGTCGCGGACATTGGCGAGGCGGTCGCGCTGCAGGCTTTCGTCGGTCATGTCATCGGGACGGC
>CAIPGJ010000845.1 GCA_903864555.1 uncultured Pseudomonadota bacterium
ATGGCCCAGGGCAGTGCCGGCCCCTATGTGCCCACGCCCTGGCCCATCGTCGACGAGTTGCTCAAGCTCGCCAACATCAAGAAGGGCGAATACCTCATCGATCTGGGGTCCGGCGACGGCCGCCTGGTGATCGCCGCTGCCAAGCGTTTCGGCGCCCAGGGCCACGGCATCGATATCCAGGCCGACCTGGTGAAGAAGGCCACGGCCGCCGCCGCAGCCGAAGGCGTGGCTGACCGGGTGCGCTTCATCAATGGCGACCTGTTTCAGGCCGACATGTCCAGGGCCGACATCATCACCGTCTACCTGCTGCCCAGCATCATGGACAAGCTGGTGCCCAAGCTGATGAAGGAACTCAAGCCCGGCGCGCGCGTGGTGTCCCATGACTATCCGCTGGAGCCCTGGGTCTATGACCGCGTGCTGTCCTTCGATTTCAAGGAAAAGATCGAGATCAGCGGCACCACGCGCACGGTGCTGTACCACTACACCAAAAAGTAGGCGGTTCCCGCAGGGACGCTGCGGGGCACGCCACCATGCCCGAACAGGGAGGCCAGTTCATGCCCGAATACCTACGCTTGCGCCAGATCTGCCTGGTCGCAGCCGAGCTCGAACCGGTGGTCGAGCAGATCTGCCGCATCTTCGATGTGGCCGTCTGCCACCGTGACGCAATGGTGGGCAAGTACGGCCTGCACAATGCCCTGATGCCCTTCGGGCCCACCTTCATCGAGGTGGTGGCACCGCTGCCGGGCAAGGCGCCCGCTGAAACCGCCGCTGGCCGCTACCTGCAGCGGCTGGGCGGCGATGGCGGCTACATGGTGATCATGGACTGTGACGATGCGCTGCGCTGGCGCGCACATTTCGAAGCCATCGGCGTGCGCATCACCAACAAGCTGGAGTACCCGCGCTACACCGGCAACCAGCTGCATCCCAAGGACGTCGGTGGCACGCTGATGTCCATGGGCCATGACATCAATGGCGATGACCTGTGGGGCAACTGGAATGCCGCCGGTGACCACTGGAAGGATTTCGTGCGTACCGGGCGCGTGCAGCTGATCTCGGCCGTGCGCACCCAGACCGATGACCCGCTGCAACTGGCCGCGCGCTGGGGCCGGATCCTGCAGCGTGAAGTGCAGCAGGATGCCGCTGGCGTGCATGTCGATCTGGACAATGCACCGCTCTACTTCGTCAAGCCGGTGGACGGGCGCGGCGAGACCATGCAGGCTCTGGACATCCGGACGAATGACCGCGAGGCCATCCTGGCGGCCGCGCGGGAACAGGGCCTGACCGTGACCACTGACAGCCTGAGCCTGTGCGGCATCCAGTGGCGGCTGGTTTAACGCGAGGCTGCCCGCGGATGCCGGCAGGCAGCTTGCTGCTCCCTTCAATGTCAAAACCTGTACCGCCCCCCGCAGACACTGAGCGCCCTGCATGAACCAGACCGCCCCAATGCCTTCCGTGCGTCTGGCCGCAGTGGCCGGCATGTTCTATCCCGGTGATCCTGCCGCCCTGGCGCGCGACCTGCGCGAGCTGCTGGACACCACCCCGGAAGTGCTGCCCTCCCGCGGTTTCCCCAAGGCCCTGATCGTCCCGCATGCGGGTTACGTCTATTCCGGCGCGGTGGCCGCCCAGGCCTATGACCTGCTACGCCCGGCCCGCGGCATCGTCAAACGCGTGCTGCTGCTCGGGCCCTGCCATCGCGTCGCGGTCGAGGGCCTGGCCCTGCCGGGGGCGCGGGCCTTTGCCACGCCACTGGGCCCGTTGGCCGTGGATGAGGCCGCCGTGGCGCAGTTACGGGGGCTGTCGCAGGTCATCGAGTTTGCGCCCACTCACGCGCAGGAGCACGCCCTGGAAGTGCAACTGCCCTTCATCCGCGAAGTGCTGGGGGAGGACGTGAAGCTGGTGCCGCTGGTGGTCGGCAGGGTCGGCGCGACGCAGGTGGCCGAGGTGCTGGAGCGCCTGTGGGGCGGGCGCGAGACGCTCATCCTCATCAGCTCCGACCTGTCCCACTTCCAGGCCTATGAAGAAGCCTGCCGCATCGACGGCGACACCGTGCAAGCGATCCTGCGCGGCGATGCCGGGCTGAACCATCATCAGGCCTGCGGCGCCACCCCCATTGCCGGCATGCTCGAAGCTGCCGCGGCCCACGGCCTCAAGCCGCGGCTGCTGCGTTACTGCAACTCCGGGGATACCGCCGGCGGGCGCGGGCGGGTGGTGGGCTATGCCGCCTTCGCCTTCGACGCGGCCGATGCCGGGCCTTATGAAGCCCGGCATGGCGAGCAACTGCTGGCGCTGGCGCGCGCGGCCATCGGTGCCAAGATCGGCCTGAATGCCGCGCCGCAGATACCGGCGGAGGACTGGCTGCGCGAGCGCCGCGCCACCTTCGTCACGCTTACCCTCGACGGCCAGTTGCGCGGCTGCATCGGCCGCCTGGCAGCCGAGCGTGAACTGGGCGTGGATGTGGTCGAGAACGCCCGCCTGGCGGCCTTCTCCGATCCGCGCTTTGCCCCGCTGACTGCGGCCGAGTTCCGCCGTTGCGTGGTCGAAGTGTCCCTGCTCTCGGAGGCCAAGCGGCTGGAATTCGCCGACGAGGCCGACCTGCTCCGCCAGCTACGCCCGGGCGAGGACGGCCTCATCCTCGAATGCGACGGCCGGCGCGGCACCTTCCTGCCGCAGGTCTGGAAGTCCCTGCCACAGCCGGCGCAGTTCCTGTCCCAGCTGAAACTGAAAGCCGGCCTGCCTGCCGCAACGCGGCTGGAGCGCTGCCGCATCACCCGTTACCGCGCGCTGAAATGGGTGGAGGCGGGCGCCGCCTGAACGGGCGCGACCACGGCCTGGCTCCGGTGAACCCGGACCCGGAATCGCAAACCGCTGTCCAGCCCTTCGCTCAGGGCTTTGCCGCCCCCGCCCGCAGGAAGGCTTCCAGCCCTGGCAATGCCGCCTCGGCAAACACGCCATGGCCTTCGGCAGTGAGGTGCACGTCATCGAGCAGATAGAGGGCGCGCTTTTGTTCTGGCGTCAGGCGTGACAGCGCCTCGAAGGCGTCCGTGTTGGCGATGCCGTGCTGCGCGAGGAATGCGCGCAGGGCCTGGTGCGGCAGCGGTTGGGGCTTGCTGATCTGCTCCAGCATCGGCAACTGGAACACGATGAGGCGCGATTTTGCTGCATCGGTTTCCGATTTCAGCTTCACCAGCAGCTCGCGCGTCAGCGCCCAGGCTTCGGAATCCCAGGCAAAGCCAGGGTCGTAGCGGACTTCCGCCGCCTTGCCTGCCGCCGTCCCCGCCGTGACCGCCTTGTCGGTGCCCTTGCCGGCCGTTTCAGCCGCGTCCATGCCGCGCTCGTAATTCTGCCGGGTCTGGATGCGCGTCTTCAGCACATCGAGGAACTGGAAGGCGGCCGAGTGGTTCCACAGCCAGCGGATGGTCTTGCGGTGGGCGACGCGCGTGCGCATCAGCCAGTTCAATTCCGGATATTCGTCCTTGAGCGGATTGGCGCGGCCGCGGTCACGTGAAGCGAGATTGCCCCAGGTGTCATTGCCCCAGAACAAGGCCAGGATCACGGCATCGGGCTGGAACGGGCGCGCCCGCAGGTGGAACATCTGCAACTGCTCCCAGGTGCCGGTGCCATCGATGGCGAAGTTCATGATCTCCACCGGCTGTCCCAGTTTCTGCGCCAGCGCCTTCTCCCACAGCGTCTTGAACTGCTGTTCCACCGGCAGGTAGAGCGAGGCGGTGAGCGAATCCCCCAGTAGCGCAATGCGCAGCGTACCGGGCGGCTTGGCCAGCGGATACTCCCGGTCGGCCATGCCGATGCTGTTGGTGCGCACCTGGGTGGTGCTGCCGTACAGGTTGTCGAGGTGCTCGTTCAGGTTGGGGCAGTAGACATTGCCCATGATGGCGTCCAGGCACAGCACCTTGGCCTCGGTGCGCGGATGCTTGATCAGGCGCAGAGCCACCTCCAGCCCGCCGAGGAACAGCAGGGCCGAGGCCGCCATCAGCGTGACGGGGATGAGGAGGCTTCGGATCTTCATGCGTGTGTTTCCGGTGTCGTCTGGAGGGAACGGGTGCCAAGGATAAGCCAATGCGCGCCAGGGGCAAGCCGGGCCCGTTCGGCAGGGGGCGAAAGCTATAATAGCGGCCTGCGAAATGCCGGCGTGGTGTGCCCGGAATGTCGCGCCTGTCCGGGGCCTTGCAGCACCCCGTCGCAATCCGTTGCAGCATCCATGGCAGCACGCCATCTCAGACCGCAGGGACCTTCATGGGCAGCAGACACTGATGGAACACCGTCCCACGGTAGAAGCCCCCCAGGGCTCCTCCGACCGCAGCTTCGGCTTCGTCTTTTCCATCGTGTTCGCCATCATTGCGGCATGGCCGATGGTGATGCAGCGTGCCGCCGGTGGCAGCGTGCGCGTGTGGGCGCTGGCCGCGGCTGCTGCGTTCCTCCTGGCGGCGGTGGCGCGCCCGCAGGTGCTGGCGCCGCTCAACCGGGTCTGGACGCGCTTCGGCCTGCTGTTGCACGCCATCGTCAGTCCGGTGGCGCTGGGGGTGATCTTCTTCATCGGCATCATGCCGATCGGCCTCATCATGCGGGCGATGGGCAAGCGCCCGCTCAACCTGCAGTTCGACCGCGATGCGCAGAGCTATTGGGTGCCGCGCGATCCGCCCGGACCGCCCCCCGGCACCATGTCCGACCCGTTCTGAACACGCCCCAACACTGAACCAGACAAAGAAGAGACCCCCATGTCGTTCATCAAGGATCTGTGGCGATTCCTGCGCGTGCGCAAGAAGTACTGGCTGGCGCCGATATTGGTATTGATGGCCCTGCTCGGCGGCCTCATCGTGTTCGCCCAGGGTTCGGCGGTCGCGCCCTTCATCTACACACTGTTCTGATCCGTGATCGTCGTCGGCATCTCGGCCTTCTATCACGACAGCGCCGTGGCGCTGGTGCGCGACGGGCAGATCGTCGCCGCGGCACAGGAGGAGCGCTTCACCCGCAAGAAGCACGATGCCGGTTTCCCCGTGCAGGCCCTGGCCTGGTGTCTGGCTGAAGCAGGCATCACCCCGGCCCAGGTCGATCGCGTCGCCTTCTACGACAAGCCGCTGCTCAAGTTCGAGCGGCTGATGGAAACCTACGTTGCCTTTGCGCCGGCCGGCTTTGCCTCCTTTCGCCTGGCCCTGCCGGTGTGGTTGCGCGAGAAGCTCTTCCTCAAGGACCTGCTGGTGAAGAAGCTCGCCGCGGCCTGCCCCGGCGTGCAGTGGGAAGAGCGCTTGCTGTTCGGCGAGCACCACCAGAGCCACGCGGCAAGCGCCTTCTATCCCTCGCCCTTCGAGGAGGCCGCGGTGCTTACGCTGGATGGCGTAGGCGAGTGGGCCACCTCGTCGCTGGCGATCGGCCGCGGCCACCAGCTGGCCATCCACAAGGAAATGCACTTCCCGCATTCGCTGGGCCTGTTGTACTCGGCCTTCACCTACTACACCGGCTTCAAGGTCAATTCCGGCGAGTACAAGGTGATGGGCCTGGCGCCCTATGGCGAGCCGAAGTATGTCGACAAGATCTACGCTCACCTCATCGACGTGAAGGAGGACGGCTCCTTCCGCCTCGACCAGCAGTACTTCAACTATTGCACCGGTCTCACCATGACCAATGCGCGGTTTGACGCGCTGTTCGGCGGCCCGCCGCGCAAGGCGGGTGAACGGCTGGAACAGAGGCACATGGATCTCGCCGCCTCGGTGCAGCAGGTCACCGAGGACGTGATGCTGAAGCTCGCGCGCTCAGCCGCCGCCGAGACTGGCCTGAAGAACCTCTGCCTGGCCGGCGGCGTGGCGCTCAACTGCGTGGCCAACGGCAAGCTGCTGAAGGACGGCTGTTTCGAGCGCCTCTGGATACAGCCGGCCTCCGGTGATGCCGGCGGCGCGCTGGGCGCGGCGCTGGCGGCCTACCATGGCTTTCTCGATCAGCCGCGCAGTGTCGCCGGTGGCGGCCGCGATGCCATGCAGGGCAGCTACCTCGGTCCCGCCTTTGCGCAGGCCGACATCGAACAGCGCCTCAAGACGGCCGGCGCCCGCTTCGAAGTGCTGCCGGGGGATCGCCTCATCGAACAGAGTGCCGCCGAACTCGCCGATGGCAAGGCCATGGGCTGGTTCCAGGGGCGCATGGAATTCGGCCCGCGCTCGCTGGGCGGTCGCTCCATCCTCGGTGATGCGCGCTCGCCTGCCATGCAGTCGGTGCTCAACCTGAAGGTGAAGTACCGTGAG
>CAIPGJ010000846.1 GCA_903864555.1 uncultured Pseudomonadota bacterium
ATCATTAATCAAAAAGAATCATTGTAATCAAGAGATGTCGGATAAATTTCCCCTCGAGTTGATCAAGGCACTACGCCAGGCACGGCATGTGGTGGTGCTGACAGGGGCCGGCATTTCGGCAGAAAGCGGCGTGCCCACCTTTCGCGATCCCCAGGATGGCCTGTGGTCGAGGTTCCGGCCGGAAGACCTGGCCACCAAGGCGGCGTTCAGTCGCGACCCCAAGCTGGTCTGGAACTGGTATGAGTGGCGCCGCCGTCTGATCCGGCAGGCAAGACCCAATGCCGGCCACCTGGCGCTGGTGCGCATGGAGTCACTGTTGCCGCGCTTCTCCCTCATCACCCAGAACGTGGATGGCCTGCATGCGCAGGCGGGAAGCAAGCGCCTGTTCGAGCTTCACGGCAGCATCATGCGCAACAAGTGCTTCAAGGAAAACATTCCCATGGAGCCGCTCGCAGGCGACGAGGATCAGCCACCCAGCTGTCCGCAATGTGGCGGCTGGCTGCGCCCGGATGTGGTCTGGTTCGGTGAAGGACTGCCGCAGCGGGCCCTCGACGATTCCATGGATGCAGCCGCCGACTGTGACCTGTTCTTTTCCGTGGGGACCTCCTCGGCCGTGAGTCCGGCTGCGGAACTGCCGTTGATGGCGCAGGAAGGCGGCGCGCTGGTGGTCGAGATCAATCCGGATCAGACGCGGCTGACCGCGAGCATTCCGCTGAGCCTGCGCGGTCCGGCCGGGGTCATCCTGTCGCGCATGATCATGACCACCTGGCCCAACGCAAGCTGAGTCGACAGGTCAGATCGATTGTCCGGCTCGGGATTACGCCTGCTTCGCTATACGGCCGAGTAGCGACCGTTCCAGTCCACCTTGAATCCACCGGTGCCTTTACCCTGCACTGTGCCTTTGTCCAGCCACTCGAGTGAGGCTGCGTGCAGCACATGGCGCTGTTTCTCCCACGCCATGAAATGTGAAGCCGACTCGACACGCACGAAGGCCTTGCGGCTGGAGCCGATCAGCCGGTGCGCCTGTAGCCTGGCCTCCGGCCTGTCCAGTTCGCCGGTGATGACCAGCACTGGGGCCTTGACTTTGGCCGCCATGGCCGGCGTCCAGCCCGAGTCGGTGCGGTTGGGACTGCGCATCACCCCCGGCCCCCATCCTGCGCCGATCGGATCCCAGTGCAGGATTTCCTTCCACAAGGCATTTCGCAGGCCGGCTTCCACCTGGCCACGGCGCCCGATATTGGGGTCCCAGCGCAGCTTTTCCAGTTCCTCCCGGCCCTGAAGATGGGTGGGCGCACCGGGGCCTGGGTGCCGCGGGACCCGCAGGCCGGCCTTCGGCTCGGTGGGGGCAAACAGCACGGCACGATCGACCTTGTCCGGATGCAGCGCCATGTAGCCACCCACGCGCGGGCCGCCGGCCGACCAGCCCACCAGTGACAGCTTGCGCACCCCATTGGCCTTCAGCAGATGCGAGACCACCGTATCCATCTCCGCCCAGTCACTGCGGATGGTGTGTGACTCGAAGGGATAGTTCGGCTGTCGCGGGCCATCGAGCTGGCCTGGCATGAGCAGGTGCTGACACTCGGCACTGACATTGGACGGGTCGTCCATCATGGGTCGTGGCGATGCACCATAGCCGCTCAGATCCATGCCGTAAACATTGAAACCGGCTTTGGCCAGTTGTGCCATCCAGCTGTAATCCTTGTACGGCAGGTCGAACGCCGGTACCACCGGCACATTGCCGCCATGCACGAAGAGCACCACACGGCCGCGACCGCGACTGCGCCGGATGTCGGACTCCCTGTGCAGCGCACGCTGACGGACGTGCAGGGCGACCAGTTGGCCGGCATTGGCACGAACCTGCGAGACGTGGGGAACGAAGTAATCCAGTTGCTTGAGTTGTGGAGCCTGTTTCATGCTGTTTATCCTTCAGAGGCATGCGGCCTATTTCCTGATGACCACGGTGAAACCATTGCCGACCTTGTCGTCGATATCCTGCACTTCGACGATCTTGTAATTGAGATGCTTCACCAGTTCTACGAAGTCCGCGGTGCGCCATACCGACCAATGGTGGTGGTCATCCGCTTCGTAGTACTTCCAGCCCTTTTCCAGCGCCTGGCTTTTCTTGTCCCGAATCAGCAACTGAACGGGCCGGTCCATGCTTCCGCCTATGGCCTTGCCATTTGCATCGAACGTCGGCCGCGCATAGTCCGTGATCCTGATCCTGCCGTCGGCCCTGTCCATCAACTCGGACACCGGTG
>CAIPGJ010000847.1 GCA_903864555.1 uncultured Pseudomonadota bacterium
GCTGGACGAACACCGGCGCGAGTGGCGTGACGGTTCCGTAATGGTCAATGGCACCCGCATCGAAAGGGTGGACAGCGCCGCCGGCATGGCTGCGTGGATGGCGGCAGACCCGGCGGGCCGCACGCCGGAGCGGACCGTGGACCTGCGCGGCTGCGTGCTCATCCCCGGCCTGGTCAATGGCCACCACCACCTGTTCCAGACCCTGACCCGCACCGTGGGCACCTCGGCCGGCCTCGGCCTGTTCGACTGGCTCAAGCGCCTGTATCCGATCTGGGGCCGCATGGATGCCGAGGCCGTCACGGTCAGTGCCAGTCTGGGGCTGGCCGAACTGCTGCTGAGTGGCGCCACCACCGTGGCCGACCATCTGTATCTGTATCCGCCGGGCCTGCGCATGGAGCACGAGATCGAAGCCGCACAGGCACTGGGGGTGCGTTTCCATCCCACGCGCGGATCCATGAGCGTGGGCGAAAGCCAGGGCGGCCTGCCGCCGGATCGACTGGTGGAGCAGGAACCCGCCATCCTCGCCGACAGCCTGCGCCTCATCGAGCAGTACCACGATGCAGCACCGGGTTCGATGCTGCGCGTCGGCCTTGCGCCCTGCTCCCCTTTCAGCGTGAGTGCCGACCTGATGCGCGAAAGCGCCCGGCTGGCACGCGCCCATCCCGGTGTGAGGCTGCACACGCACCTGGCCGAAACCCTGGACGAGCAACGCTATTGCATGGAGACATTCGGCCAGGGGCCGCTCGACTATGCCGCGTCACTGGAATGGACCGGCCCGGACGTGTGGTTTGCCCACATGGTTCATCCTTCAGCCGCCGACATCCGCACCCTGGCGGCCTGCGGTTGTGGCGTCTGCCACTGTCCCAGCAGCAACATGATCCTGGCCTCGGGCATCGCGCCAATACGTGACATGCTGGACCAGGGGGTGGCGGTCGGCCTGGGCGTGGATGGCTCTGCCAGCAACGACGGTAACCACATGCTGGGCGAAGTGCGCCAGGCCATGCTGCTGCAGCGGGTGGGCTGGCCCGGATTCGAATCCTCCGCCGGGCGCCTGTCGGCGCGGGCCGCGCTGGAACTGGGCACTCTCGGCGGCGCCCGCATACTCGGGCGTGAGGACATCGGCAGCATTGCGCCGGGGATGTGCGCGGATCTGGTGGCCTTTCGCATCGATGGCATCGAGCATGCCGGCGCCCAGTCCGATCCGCTGGCGGCCCTGCTCACCTGCTCCCCGGTACGGGCCTGGCTGTCCATGATCAATGGCCGCTTCGTGGTCGAGGATGGCCGGCTGAACCATGTGGACGTGCCGGCGCTGGTGGCCCGACACAACAGCATCAGCCGCCGGCTGGTGAATGGCGAATAACCCGTGAGTGAAAGGAGCTGCAGCATGAGCCCCCCTGGACAAGCCACCGAAGACGACCTGCGCTGGCTGCGCGCCGCCATCGACCTGTCCCGGCTGACGCGCGACGCCGGTCACCATCCCTTTGCGGCGCTGGTGGTCGATGGCGATGGGCATGTGCTCGCCCAGGGCATGAATGCCTCGGCAGGTGATTGCACTGCCCATGCCGAGATGAATGCCGTGCGTGCCGCCTGGGCCGCGCGCCCCACCCATGGCCTGGCCCAGGCCACGCTGTATTCCAGCGCCGAGCCCTGTGCCATGTGCGCCGGCGGTATCTACTGGTCCGGCATCGGACGGGTGGTGTATGCGCTGTCCGAGACCAGCCTGCTCGGGCTTACGGGCAACCATCCTGAAAACCCGACACTGTCCCTGCCCTGCCGCGAAGTCTTCGCCGCCGGCCAGCGCCCCGTGTCCGTGTGCGGCCCCCTGCTGGAGGATGAGGCGATGGCCGCGCATGCCGGCTTCTGGCGCTGAGGAGAAGGGCAAGAACATCCCTTGCATGAGGGTACCAGCGGCCGCACGCTCAAGTACCTGTACTTGTCCCGGTGCCCGATACCTTGCAGGCGTGCGAACTTGCGCCTCGGATTGGTGCCACCCCGCATCAAAACGGGCGCCAATGGCTTGGCCCGTGACCCATCGCCCTGTCGTTCCGCCTGCATCATCGTTTTCCACCGGCATCCCGCTTCACTTATTGCCCCTGTCGGGGTCAGTGTCTTTGGTACATCCCTTGCTTTGTCCTGAACACAACTCATACACCGCAGCTGCCGCAGCCGCTCTGTGCAACGCGACTGGAAGCCATGACGCCCACCCGAAAACCACGCAAGTCCGGAAACGCCTTGTCCGGGGCCGAAGATGCACTGATGACGGACATCCGCTTCCTGGGACGCATCCTCGGTGACGTGATCCGCGAACAGGAAGGACGCGAGGCCTTCGAACTGATCGAGCGGGTGCGCCAGTTGTCGGTGGCTTTCAGACTCAAGCGCGATGCCATGGCCGGCAAGACCCTGGACCGGCTGCTGAAGACCATCACCGTGGATCAGACCGTGTCGGTGGTCCGTGCATTCA
>CAIPGJ010000848.1 GCA_903864555.1 uncultured Pseudomonadota bacterium
CTGGTAGCGGGCCAGGGCCTCACTCACCCGGCCGGGTTTGACAAGCCCGTCCTCTGCCAGTGACTTGAGCGCAGCCACAACCACCCAGTAGCGATCCACTTCAAAGTGGTGACGCAGCTTCTCGCGCGTATCGGAACGGCCGTAGCCATCCGTACCGAGGACGCGATAACGACGTCCCTGGGGAACAAACGGACGGATCTGGTCGGCGAAGGTCTTCATGTAGTCGGTGGCGGCAATGACCGGCCCCTTGGTTTCCTCCAGGCACAGCTCCACATGGCTCTTCTGCCGCGCCCCCTCGGGGTGGATCAGGTTGTAGCGCTCCGCATCCAGACCCTGACGGCGCAGTTCGGTGAAACTGGTGCAGCTCCAGACGTCGGCTGCCACCTCCCAGTCTTTCTCCAGCAATTCAGCTGCGGCAATGACTTCCCGAAGGATGGTGCCCGAGCCGAGCAATTGCACCCGCTGCGGCTTTTGCCCACCTTTACGGAACAGGTACATGCCCTTGAGGATGCCGGCCTGAGCCACCGGATTGGCCTGGACGATTTCTTCCAGCCCCGGATGGGCGTAATTCTCGTTCATCACGGTGATGTAATAGAACACGTCCTCCTGTTCGCCCACCATGCGGCGCAAGCCGTCCTGGATGATCACGGCCAGCTCATAGCCGAAGGTCGGGTCGTAGGAGATGCAGTTCGGGATCACTGAAGACAATACATGGCTGTGGCCATCCTCATGCTGCAGGCCCTCGCCATTCAGCGTCGTGCGGCCGGCCGTGGCGCCCAACAGGAAGCCACGGGCGCGCGAATCCCCCGCGGCCCATGCAAGGTCGCCGATGCGCTGCATGCCGAACATCGAATAGAAGATGAAAAACGGCACCATCAGCTGGTTGCTGTGGCTGTAGGAGGTCGCCGCCGCCAACCAGGAAGAAAAAGCCCCGGCCTCGTTGATGCCTTCCTCGAGGATCTGGCCTGCTGCATCTTCGCGGTAGTACATCACCTGGTCCTTGTCGACCGGGGTGTACTTCTGGCCTTCCGATGAGTAGATGCCCAGTTGCCGGAACATGCCTTCCATGCCGAAGGTGCGCGCCTCGTCCGGCACGATGGGCACGATGTGCTTGCCCATGGACTTGTCGCGCAACAGCGCGGTGAGGATGCGCACGAACGCCATGGTGGTGGAAATTTCCCGCCCCTCGGGTGTGGCCTTGAGCACCTGGTCAAAGCTTTGCAGCGGGGGCACATCGGGTGTGCGCGCGGCCTTGCGACGGCGCTGTGGCAGGTAGCCGCCGAGCGCCTTGCGCCTTTCATGCAGGTAGACCATGACGGGGTCGTCGTCGGCCGGCTTGAAGAAGGGCAGGTTCTCCAGCTGGTCATCCGGGATCGGCACATTGAAGCGGTCACGGAATTCGCGGATCGTCTCCAGCTCCAGTTTCTTCAGCTGGTGGGTGGGATTCTTGGCCTGGCCCTGCTTGCCCAGGCCATAACCCTTGATGGTCTTGGCCAGTATCACCGTGGGCTGGCCCTTGTGCTTCACTGCTGCCGAGTAGGCAGCGTAGATCTTGTGGGGATCGTGGCCACCACGGTTCAGACGCCAGATGTCGTCATCGCTCATGCGCGAGACCATTTCCAGCGTGGCCGGGTGCTTGCCGAAGAAGTGTTTGCGCACGAAGGCGCCATCATTGGCCTTGAAATTCTGATATTCGCCGTCGACGGTCTCTTCCATGATGCGCTGCAGGATGCCTTCCTTGTCGCGCGCCAGCAGGGCATCCCAGTAGGAGCCCCAGATCAGCTTGATGACGTTCCAGCCGGTGCCGCGAAAGTCGCCTTCCAGTTCCTGGATGATCTTGCCGTTGCCGCGCACCGGACCATCCAGCCGCTGCAGGTTGCAGTTCACCACGAAGATGAGGTTGTCCAGATGCTCGCGCGAAGCCATGCCGATGGCGCCCTTGGACTCGGGCTCATCCATCTCACCATCACCGCAGAACACCCAGACCTTGCGATTGGCAGTGTCCGCCCGGCCGCGCGCTTGCAGGTACTTGAGGAAGCGCGCCTGGTAAATCCCCTGTATGGGTCCCAAACCCATGGATACGGTCGGGAATTGCCAGAAATCCGGCATCAACCAGGGATGAGGATACGAAGAGACCCCCTTACCATCCACCTCACGTCGGAAATTCAGAAGTTGATCTTCGGACAGGCGCCCTTCCAGAAACGCGCGTGCGTAGATGCCCGGGGCCGAGTGGCCCTGGAAATAAATCAGGTCGCCACCATGACCCTCGTGAGGGGCATGCCAGAAATGGTTGAAGCCGATGCCGAACAGCGTGCCCACCGAGGCAAAGCTGGCAATGTGACCACCCAGGTCACCGCCACCCTTGTTGGCGCGGGCCACCATGGCCAGGGCGTTCCAGCGCGCATAGGAACGGATGCGCTCCTCGAGCGCATGATCGCCGGGAGAGCGGTCCTCCCGATGCGTGGGAATGGTGTTGATATAGGCGGTCTGTGCCTTGTAGGGCAGATAGGCACCCGAGCGACGCGCCTTGTCGATCAGCTTTTCAAGCAGAAAATGCGCGCGTTCCGGACCCTCACGCTCCAGGACGGCTTCCAGTGCATCCAGCCATTCCTGTGTTTCCAGCGAATCGGGATCGTTTGCGGCGGGAAATTCCGGCACGGCAGCCATGCTCGACTCCTCCTGCTTCACTCATCTGAAATTCATTGTAGCGAACAACGCCGACGGTTCGGCCCTGAGTTCGCCCTGGATGGGCCTGCAAGAAAGCCCAACTTCACCACTATCTCACAATACCGGATTGTAAAAAATCATTCCACATTCCGCAATATGCTCAAACTGACTGGAGACGCCGTTCCATGAACTATCATCCCCATTGCAGGGAAGCCTGGAAGGGGTAGTTCATAATTGCGCCTTCGGGAGCCCCCTCGACCATTCATGTCGCGGAGATCGTGCCGTCTCGGTCGATTCCCGGCCCCTTCCATTCGGAACTTCGGCGACGGCTGCGCCAGAGATTGACTTTGACACACCAAAAAGAGGTAAAGATGCAGACAAACATCATCGATGGCAACGCTCTGGGACGCCGCTTGCGGGAGAAAATGAGCGCAAGGGTGGCCAAGCTGGCCGCCAGCGGCACCCGGCCAGGGCTTGCGGTGATCATTGTCGGTGAGGACCCTGCTTCCCGGATTTACGTGCGCAACAAGGTCAAGGCCTGTGCAGAAATTGGCATGCACTCCGAGCACATCGAGCTTCCGGCCACCACCACAGAGGAAGCACTGCTGTCACGCATCGCCGGCCTGAATGCCGATCCCCACATCCATGGCATTCTGGTGCAGTTGCCGTTGCCCGGGCATATCCAGAGCGAGGCTGTGCTCAATGCCATCGCCCCTGAGAAGGATGCCGACGGCTTTCATCCGGTCAATGTCGGCCTGCTCGCCACCGGACATCCGCGGTTCGCCCCTTGTACCCCGGCCGGCATCATGGCCATGCTGGCGGATGCCGGCGTCAATCCCTGGGGGCAGAACGCCGTCATCGTCGGGGCTTCGAACATCGTCGGCAAGCCAGCCGCCCTGCTGCTCTTGCAAAAGGGCGCAACCGTCACGATATGCAATTCCAAGACGCGTGATCTGGCCTCCCACACCCTGGCTGCCGACATCATCGTGGTGGCAACCGGCAAGGCGAACCTGGTCACCGCCGACATGGTCAAAGCGGGAGCCGTGGTCATTGATGTCGGAATGAACCGCACCCCTGAAGGCAAGTTGTGCGGGGATGTGGACTTTCAGGGCATGCTGGGCAAGGTGGCCCACATCACGCCGGTGCCCGGTGGTGTCGGACCGATGACCATCACCATGCTGCTCGAGAATACCCTGCAGGCGGCGGAAACCACGGCCCGCTGACCAAGCCGCAGCCATCAGAAACGAATGAATGAAAAACATGCGCAGCACCGCGCAAGGCCTGGACCAGGCAGACGCAGACCAACAAAGGAACATCCATGGCCACTGAATCCGTGACAGCCAATCCCCTGCTCGATTTTTCGGGCCTGCCCCGTTTTGCCTCCATCCGCGCCGAGCATGTTGCCCCTGCGGTCGACCAGTTGCTGGCCGACAATCGCGCCTTGCTGCAAACCTTGGTCGCCGCCGATGTGCCGGCAAGCTGGGCAGACTTTGTGGCCCCGATGGACGATGCCAACGAACGGCTGTCACGGGCCTGGGGCGCCGTCGGGCACCTGCACAGCGTGCTCGATTCTCCGGAACTGCGGGACGCCTACAGCAGCAACCAGCCCAGGATCGTCCAGTACTACACGGAGCTGGGACAGAACCTGGCACTATTCGAGAAATACAAGGCACTCAGGGACTCTGCTGAGTTCGCGCAGCTGTCGCCAGCGCAGCGCCGGATCGTGGAGAACGAAATCCGCGATTTCCGCCTCTCCGGGGCCGAACTGGATGCCGCAGACAAGCAACGCTATGCCCAACTGGCCGAAGAACTGGCCGCCTTGTCGACGCAATTTTCCGAGCACCTGCTGGATGCGACCAATGACTTTGCCCTCTACGTGGA
>CAIPGJ010000849.1 GCA_903864555.1 uncultured Pseudomonadota bacterium
ATCTCCGATTCGAAAAGGCATCTGCAACTTCAGAAGTAAAACTACTATCACCTTTGCAGCCTGAGCTGCATGCAATCGACATTTCCGCAGCATGCCCGGACCATCCTTATTCAAGGCATCGGGAACTTTTCGGGATGCAGCGAAGGTATCACTCCAGTACGCGCTACGACATCACTTTCAGGGGCAACAGGGGCCATTTCCGCATGATCATTTACATGTTTCTGCATCAACGCAGTACAGAGGCCTTGTGAAAAGCCCGGGCCGGGGCGTAAATTAGGCTGCTGAAGACAAGTTGCATTGAGCAGATTTGACTGATCGCTGCCTGCTTGCCTTTGAGCTTCCAGAATAAACACAAAGAGCCAACCTGCAATGAAGCCTGCAATTGCCGGTTTCGTTGCCGGATCTGCCACTTGATCCACAAAGGAGGACTTCATGAGAATACTTGCAACAGCCATCCTGGCTTTGAGTCTCAGTCAGGTCACGAATTTCGCATCTGCACAGAACTTTCCGATCAAGCCCCTTCGGATCTTCACGGCCGATGCGGGCAGTGGAAATGATCAGTTGACGCGCCTGGTCGCACAGGCCATTGCCCCCGCACTGGGACAGCCAGTCGTGGTGGAGAATCGAGGCGCGACGCTGAGCGCCATAGCAACGGCCAAGGCACCGCCTGATGGCCACACATTGGTCTTCGCCGCCAGCGCACTCTGGCTGCTGCCCTTTGTCGAAGATGTCGGATACGACGTGGTGAAGGACTTCGCTCCCATCTCCATGGTGTCGAATCAGCCCGTGGTAGTGGTCGTTTCCCCCTCCCTGCCGGCCAACTCCATGAAGGAGCTGATCGCCCTGGCAAAGGCCAGGCCTGGCGCGCTCAACTATGGATCAAGCAACACAGCCACCGTCAGCCACCTGGCCGGCGAGCTGATGAAATCCATGGGCGATCTCGACATCGTCCGAATTCCTTTCAAGGGGGTGATACCGTCCGTGGCCGCGGTGATGGCGGGCGAAGTGCATATCGCGTTTCCCACGCTTGCTGGCGTGGTGTCCCTTGCAAAGGCCGGGAAGATCAAGCTTCTGGCCACCTCCGGCCTGACAAGACTGGCGGTGGCACCCGACCTGCCGACCATTTCCGAGTCCGGATTGCCGGGATTCGAAGTGATGTCCAGGGCGGGGATGCTGACCACCGGACGGACCCCTGCAGCAGTGGTTGCCCGTTTGAACAAGGAAATTGTCTCGGCCGTCAGAAGCCCGGATATCGAGAAAAAGATACTGGCGCTCGGCTCCGAACCGAACAGCGGAACCCCGGAGGAGTTCAAGGAACGGGTCGAGAAGGACATGTCGAGTATGGGCAAACTGATGAAAAGTCCAAACTGGAAGTAGACTAAGCGCGCCTGACAGCCTTGCCGTCAGGCGCCCTGACTCAGGGGAGCGCGAAGGGAGGTGTCCCCTCGCATTGTCAGGCACTCCAAGCCTGTCGTCCCCACCGGCACCAAACGACGGACTTCAGCTGCGCCAGCTTCTGCTGCAGCGGCAGGCGATACAGTGCAAAGGAATCAACAGATTCTGATTGCTTTTGAATAGAGGCAGACAAGGTATCTGCCTGGAGCGCGAGGAGGAAGCCATGAGTCTCCGCAGTTGTCGGGACGCTGAGCACTCCATCGCTGGTTATCATCCCAAGGAGGCGTTATGAGTTCAGTATTGCAGTCTGTCCCCGCACAAGAATCCGTCAGCGACGCAGAAATCTCACAGCGATGGCTTTCATCGCTGGAACAAGCGCTGAATGCCAAAGACAAGGCCGGCGTCGCCGCGCTGTTCGCGCCGGATGACTGTCACTGGCGCGACGTGCTCGCGTTCACCTGGTTCATCACCCCTCACCGGGGCGCGCAGGAAATCGGCGCCGCATTGGTCGCCAGCCAGGAGGCCACCAAGGCCAGTGGCTTCGCCATCGCCAAGGGGCGCACCCCGCCACGGCGCATCAAGAGGGCAGGTATCTCGGTACTCGAGACGATCTTTTCATTCGAGACCGCCTTCGGTCGCGGTTTCGGGGTGCTGCGCCTGAAGGCGGACAAGCCCACGGAAGCCTTCCAGATCATGACCGCCCTGCATGAATTGAAAGGCTTCGAAGAACATGTGGGGCATGATCGGCCCACCGGTGAAGCCCACTCGCGCAACTTCGGCGGCATGAACTGGAAGGATCTTCGCATCAAGGCCCAGGCCTACGAGGACCGCGAACCGGCGGTGCTCGTGGTCGGCGGCGGCCAGGCCGGGCTGACCGTCGCTGCGCGCCTGGTGCGCCTTGGCGTGGATACGCTGGTGGTGGACAAGCATGAGCGCGCTGGTGATTGCTGGCGCAAACGCTATCACTCGCTGGCGCTGCACAACTACACCGACTTCAACCACCTGCCCTACATGCCCTTTCCGTCCACATGGCCGGCGTATCTGCCCAAGGACATGATTGCCGACTGGTTCGAGAACTATGTCTGGGCCATGGAACTCAACTACTGGACCAGCGCGGAGTTCGTCCGGGGGAGCTACGACGACGCCACCGGAACCTGGAACGCGGTGGTTCGCCGCGGCGATGGAACCGAGCGCACCCTCCATCCCCGCCACCTGATCCTGGCTGGCGGCCTGAATGGCAAGCCGAGCGTGCCATCGATACCCGGCCTCGCGGACTTCAAGGGCGCCGTGATGCACAGTGGCGAGTTCGACACCGGTGTGAATTGGCGCGGGAAGAAGGCACTGGTCTTCGGCACGGGCAACAGCGCCCACGACGTTGCCCAGGATCTGCACAGCCACGACGTCGATACCACCATAGTCCAGCGCGGCTCGACCACGGTGGTGAGTGTCAATCCCAGCGCCAAACTCATCCACGCCAGCGCCCTGGACGGCACGCCGCTGGAAGATGCAGACCTGATCGCCACCACCAACACCTACCCGGTGATGAAGCTGAACCTGCAGACGATCTCGGCCCGCATGATGGAGCTGGACAAGAAACTCATCGAGGACCTGATTGCCTGCGGATTCAAATGGGACATGGGCGAAGACAACACCGGCCACCAGATGAAGATCCGCAAGCGTTCCGGCGGCTACTACCTGAACATCGGCTGCTCGGAGCTGATCATCAAGGGGGAAATCGGCCTGTTGCAGTACGACCAGATCGAGAAACTCGTGGCTGAAGGCGCACTCCTCAAGGATGGCACGGTCAAGCCCGCCGACCTCGTCGTACTGGGGACCGGCTTCCAGCCGCTGGAAACACTGGTGCGGGATCTGCTCGGTGACAAGATCGCGGACAAGATCGGGCGCGTGTGGGGCTTTGGCCCGGATGGCGAAATGAACAACATGTGGAAACGCACCGCGCAGGAAGGCCTGTGGATAGTGGGCAGCGGCCTGGCAGCCAGCCGGCAGTATTCACGGGTCGTGGCGCTGCAGGTCAAGGCCGTGGAAGAAGGGCTGTTGTCGAAGAAGCGTTGAGTGATGCCGGAAATCCCTCTCCCGCAGTCCACACCGGTGCTGGTCATTGGTGGCGGACTCGCCGGGCATAGTGCGGCACTGAGTGCGGCCGAGGCCGGCTGCCGGGTGCTGCTGCTTGAAAAGGGCGCCGAACATGGCGGAAGCTCGCGGCTCAGTTCCGGGTCATTTGCCTTTGCCGGCACCGGGCTGCAGAGAGAGTCCGGCATCGAGGACTCGGGCGATGGTCTCGCAGAAGACATCATCAGCGCATCCGGCGGCCTGGCCGACCGCCGGCTGGTCGACCTCTATGTGGCCCGCCAGTCCGACACCTTCGACTGGCTGAAGGCTTGCGGTGTCAAATTCCACAAGATCGCGCTGAGCTCCAACATGTCGGTGCCGCGCACGCATCCCACCGATCCGCAACAACTCATGGATGCCATGCATGCCGCGGTGCTGAAGCAACCGCTGATTACCTATGCCGCCAATGCGGCAGTGTCCAGGCTGGTGCCGGCGGGGCGGGGAGCGGAAGGCTTTACTGCGATCATGGCCGATACCGGTGCACGCATAGAAGCGGGCACCGTGGTCCTGGCATCCGGTGGATTTTCCAGGAACCGTCACCTGATTGCGAAGTTTGCACCGCACATGTCCCGCGGACTGCCCGCCGGGGCCCACGGCAATCTCGGGGACGGGCTGCTGATGGGCTGGTCGCTCGGGGCGGACCTGCTCGACCTGCCCTTCGTGAACGGCACCTTCGGGATGATACGCAACGAACACTGGCGCGAAGGCGACCCGGCTGCCGAGGAAGCCTATTTGCGTCTGGCGATTTACAAGGGGGCGATCGTCGTCAACCTCGAAGGAAAGCGTTTCACCGATGAGTCCATCTCCTACAAGACCATCGGCGAAAAGTGCCTTGCGCAGCCCGATGCGACGGGCTTCCAGATATTCGACGCGCGCATCATGGCGGAATCCGAGCCCGCCCCGACGTCGCACGACCTCCGGGGCGCCTGGGACAAGGGGCTGGTGAAGCAGGCAGACACGATCCGGTCGCTGGCACAGGCGCTGGAGATCGATGCAGATGTGCTGGAGAAGACTGTTGCGGACTACAACGAGGATGCTGTCGCCGGACGTGACCGCTACTACGGGCGCACCTCGCTCAGCAAGACTTTCGGCAGGATTGCCCCCCTGGCAACACCACCTTTCTACGGCTTTCGCTGTACCACCGCCATCCTGGCCACCTACTGCGGATTCCGGGTGGACACGCAGATGAGGGTGCTGGATGTCCATGGCGAACCCATCCGGCGCCTCCATGCCGCCGGCGAGATCGTCGGCGGATTCCATGGCATGGGCTACATGAGCGGCACGGCCCTGGGCAAGGCGGCCATATTCGGGCGGGTGGCGGGCAGGTCAGCCGCCGGGCAGGCGATCTGATCACCCGTTTTCCGGTGACATGTGGTGTCAGGCCGGCAATTTCCTGCCGACATTGAGGACCATGGCTGACAGGGAGTAGTAGCCGCAGACCCCGATGAGTTCGGCCAGCATCGATGCTCCGAGCTGCGTCTGCGCAGCCTCGAAGACAGCATCACTCACCTGCTTCTCCTGATGAAGCTGAGTGCAAAAATCCCAGGCAGCCAGGAGATCCGGTGTCACAGCTGCAGGCCGCCTGCAGTTTTTCAGATCTTCAAGCGTCTCCGCCGTCAGGCCCAGCTTCAGCAATTCGGCCGAGTGGGATTTCCACATGGTCGCGGTATTCCAGTGCACGGCGGTGATGCAGATGCAGAATTCGGCCATCTGCCGCGACAGCGTCGCGTGGAATCTCAGGTATTCGCTCACCGCCTGGGCCCGACGTGCCAGTTCCGGCACGCGTATCAGGACACGCATGGGTACCGAGAAGGATTTGCCGTTCGGCGTCAGTTCCCGGTAGAAGGACAGTTGCTGCTCCGACATCTCCTCGGGGGACAGATCACGCATGGGCGGACGGTTTTCCATGCCCGGGGCGCCGCCGGCACCGGGCGGGCTCCCTGCCGGCAGGGAGGCACCCTCATTGGTATTCAGGCACATGGCGATGAAGGTGTAGTAGCCCGACAGGCCGATCAGGTCCACAAGGCCTGCCTCACCCAGCAACTCAATGGTGTTGGCATAGCACTCGTCGCTGACCTGGTGATACCCGTGGAGTTGCGTGCAAAAGTCCAGCACTGCTGCGAGTTTCGCCGCGAGGTCCGGCGCGCATGCAGGCGCAAGTTCCGATATCAACGCTCGGGCAGGCCCGCCTTTCACCATCTGCTGCAACCCGGCCTCATCCATACCGGCCTGGACGGCCCGGGGGAGGTGCTGCTCCCAAAGCCAGCGCGAACGCCATGCCCGGGCGCATGCCAGTATCGCCAGCGCCTGGCACGCTGGCGTAAGCGATGTCTGCGAATGGGCATGATCGCCCACGTGCAGCATCCGGCCGGACAGTCCCGGCGAACGAATCAGAACATGGGCCGCGGGGCCGACATTGCCGCCGCTGCCCTGCAAGAAGGCCGCATGCGCCAAAGCCTGCTCCTGGGTCATGTGCTCCGGTGCCAGTTCGGAAAATCGCATGGCTGCTCCCGCTGATGTGACGCTGATGTCGGATCATTCGAGCATATCACCGCGCTGCATGGGCAAGCCGCGACAAGGCTGCGTGCGACACTGCGTGCGGCGTTGTGTGCGGCTTTGTGTGCCCTACCCGGCATGTCACCCACGCCATGTAAAAAACGATAGGTCGGCCACAACAGGTCGACCACAATAGGTCGTCCGCAAAATTGACAAGCGAACCTGCTCCACTAGAATGGGTCCCCCATGTCACCCTCTCGCCGGGACGATGAAACAGGGCGTCTGCTTTCCTGTTGCGGGCCTCTCGCACTGCTCATGACCATGACCATGGGGATATCGGCCCCGGGCAGATTGTTCCGGACATGAACACAGATCGGGGGATCGCTTATGCAGCATGCAGTGGATGATTTGCGCGGACGCGTGGCACTGGTCACCGGGGCGGGCCGGAATGTCGGGCGGGCCATTGCCCTCGCGTTTGCCCGGGCCGGTGCATCCGTCGTTGTGAACGGCCACAGAGATCAGGCCGCTCTCAGGGATGTGGCACGCGAAATCTCCGCCTGCGGCGTCGAGTCCCTCGATGTGCTGGCCGATGTCTCGGATCCGCTGCAGGTGCAGGCCATGACGGACCAGGTGCTGCAGCGCTTCGGCCGTATCGACATATCGGTATCGAATGTGGCGGTGCGGCCGCATCAGGCGCTGCTCGATATCTCGATCGAAGACTGGCAGCGTGTGATCAACACCAATCTGGGCGCTGCGTTCTATCTGGCCAGGTCGGTCATTCCCCACATGCAGCGCCTTGCCTGGGGCAGGATCATCCACATTTCCGGCAAGGATGCGTTCCTGCCAGGGCCGGGACGCGCACACAATGTCGCGGCCAAGGGCGGCCTGCATGCCTTCACCAAGGCACTGGCGGTGGAATTCGGTCCGTCGGGCATCACGGTCAATACCGTGGCGCCGGGCAAGCTGGACACCGTCAGGAGCCAAGAGGATGCCGCCAGATTCAAGGATGAGTGGGCCAGGGCCACGGCAAGCCTGCCGGTGCGCCGACTGGGGACGCCCGAGGATATCGCCCAGGCCTGCCTGTATCTTGCAGGGCCCGGTTCCTTCATGACGGGCCAGGTGCTGCATCTCAATGGCGGAGATGCCATGCTCGGATAGAGCGATGGGGCTGATTGCCTGCTGGATGTCCGGCAGGCATACGGGGCGCCAAAGTCCAGCCTGCTTGTCCAGTGTGATTGTCCAATGTGGTTGTCCGGTCTGCCTGTCGGACCGAATGCATGAGAGGAAGAAGATCAATGGGTGTCACCCAAAAGCTGGCTCAGTTCACTATCGGCACCGCGCCGCAGGCCATTCCGGCGCAGGTGCTGGAGCAGGCGAAGCTGAGGATCCTGGACACCGTGGGCGTGATGGTGGGTGGTGCCACGCATCCGAGCACGCTGGCGGCAAGGGCCACGGCCCAGGCGCTGGGCGGGGCGCAGCAGGTGTCCCTCATCGGCCACCGGGACCGTGTCGCCCTCGACCTGGGAGGATTCGTCAACGGGGTTGCCGCCCATGCACTGGAGTGCGATGACTACACGCGCCTGGTCACCCATCTGAGCGCAGCCATGGTCCCCGGGACGCTGGCCCTGGCCGAGCATCTGCATGCATCCGGCAAGCTGACGCTCGAGTGCTTTGCAGTCGGCTTCCAGGTGTCCTCACAGATCGCCCGGGGCCTGGGCGCCGCCCTGTTCGACCGCGGCTGGCATTCGCCGTGCATGCTGGGGGCCTTCGGCGTGGCCGCAGCAGGTTCCAGAATGATGGGGCTGGACGAGATGGCCACACGGATGGCCTTCGGCATCGTTGCATCGGAGGCCTCGGGCATACGCAAGAATGTCGGCTCCATGGGCAAGGCCTTCCATGTCGGCCACGGGGTGCGCTGTGGC
>CAIPGJ010000850.1 GCA_903864555.1 uncultured Pseudomonadota bacterium
CACGACGATGCTGTAGGCCTGGATATTGGATGAGGTGGGCGCGCGCTGGGCTGCGGCAATCATGGCCTCGATCCAGGCCTCCGGGATGGGGTCGCTCTTGTAGCCGCGCACCGTGCCGCGCTTGTTCAGCAGGCGCACCAGTTCATTGTCGGGAACGGGTGCGTCGGCGGATGTACCGCCGGCAAGATCAACAGCTGCGAGTGTGTTCGTACTCATGGCGTCTTCCTCTGTTTCGCTCTCTGGCAGGGCCGGCCCCGGGTCCGGAGCGCGGTCTGGATTCAGTCTTCTGGATGCACCAGAATACCAGATGCCCCGTATTTCCCGCCCGTCCGCGCCTGCATCCGTGCCTCCCGACTCCACGCTGGCGGCCGGCTCCCGCCTGCCCCGCAGTTTCTACGCCGGCAAGACCGAGCGGGTGGCACGCGCCCTGCTCGGCAAGCACCTGGTGCACCGCCATGACGGGCTTGAGCAACGCGCGCGCATCGTCGAGGTCGAGGCCTATCTCGGCCCGCACGACCTGGCGGCCCACACCTCCAAAGGGCTCACCCCGCGCACCCGCACAATGTTCGGCCCGCCCGGGCATGCCTACGTCTACCTGATCTACGGCATGCACCACTGCATGAACGTGGTGACTGAACCCGAGGGCAAGGGCGCGGCGGTGTTGCTGCGCGCACTGGAGCCCCTGTCCGGGATCGAAGGTCGCACCAGCGGCCCCGGCCTGCTCTGCCGCGCCCTGGGCATAGACCGGCGCCACAATGGCCATGACCTGCTGAGTGACAGCCTGTTCATTGAAGGCCCTGGCGGGCCGCGCCCGAAGATCGTCAGCCGGCCGCGCATCGGCGTGGATTACGCGGGCGAATGGGCAGCCAAACGGCTGCGCTTCTACATTGCGGGCAACCCCTGCGTGTCACGGCCCTGAGCGGATGAATGCCACCAGGCATGTCGGCATTGCGCCCCATGCCCCATGCCAATTGCGCGCGTGACATTCGCTGCCACGATGACTTCGAACGGTGACTTTTCACGACTGACCATCGGCGTCACCGCTGCATCGCCGGCGCTGCAGGGGTAAGCTCATGTCCCGGACGAAGATCCATCCCGAAAAATCCTGAGGAGGAGAACCGCATGACCAAAGACGAAGCGCTTGCCGTGATGCGCAAGGAAATAGGCCAGGACTCCGAACCCGGTGAATGGCTGCTGGTGGACCAGGCCCTCATCAATCAGTACGTCGCGCTGAGCGGCGAAACCGGCTGGATACACACCGACCCGGTGCTGGCCCGTGAACGGACCAAGTTCGGCAACACCATCGCCCCGGGCAACATGGGCATCGCACTGATGCCGCGCCTGAGCCGCGCCAATTCCGTCTACAGCCGCTATCCGCGCAAGTATTCACTCAACCAGGGCTGGGACCGCATCCGCTACCTCGAGCCCCTGCGCGCCGGATCGCGTATCCGCAGCCGTTCGCGCCTGGTCAACATCGAAGAGCGCGAAGACGGCTCGCTGCGGGTGTCGGTGGAATTCCGCATGGAAGTGGAGAACCAGGAAAAGCCCTGGGTGATCGGGCTGAAGGTGGGGCGGTTTTTCTACGACGAGTAGTGGCTGGCCCGCCTGGGGAGATCAGAAAGCGTCGCTTTGGTAATGCCGTTCCACCAGGCATCACTGCCGCGAATGGTTCTGTTGCCCTCGACACGGTGCGCAACAAGGTAGCCGGTCTTTACAGGGCTGTTCCAGTGGGGTTGTATGTTAAAACACGACCCTGCCCCTGTGGTTTCACGAGGAGATGCCGAATGAAATCCATTTTTTCAATGCTCATGC
>CAIPGJ010000851.1 GCA_903864555.1 uncultured Pseudomonadota bacterium
CGATGGCGCATCTGCTGGATTACGATGACACCGGATTCTCCCATCCCACTGCCTGCATACTGCCGGCCGCCCTGGCGATGGCCGAGCAGACCGGGGCCAGTGGCGCCGACCTGGTGACGGCAGTGTGCGTCGGGCTTGAAGTGTTCGAGCGCCTGTCTTCTTCCGGGCGCCAGCACGAACCGGAGTTGCGGCGCCGCGGTTTTCATCCGACGTCGCTCTACGGCTGCCCGGCCGCAGCGGCGGCGGCCGGCAGCATTGTGCGACTGACTCCGGTTCAGATGGGGGCTGCGCTGGGACTTGCCGCGGCCAACGCCGGTGGCCTCACCCAGCACTTCGGCACCTGGGGCAAAGGCATACACGCCGGTAACTCGGCGCGGGCCGGGGTCACGGCGGTGCTTCTGGCGCAGAAGGATTACATCGCCGATCCCCAGGGTCTGGAAGGCGATTACGGTTTCTATTCGGCATTCCACGGGCCTGGAAATTATGACCTTGGCAAGGTGGAGCCGGGGCTTGGCTCGGTGTGGTCCATCGTGACACCGGGGCTGACGGTCAAGTGCTATCCCTGCTGTGGCGCCAATCTGCGCGCACTGGATGCGGCGCAGGGCCTGATACGGGAACATGGCATCCGCATTGATGACGTGGAACGTCTGGAGGTGGACGTGCACCCGGATCTGTTGTGCATTGTCCGGTTCCACAAGCCCACCGAAGGCTTCCGCGGCAAGTTCTCGCTGGACTATGTGCTCGCGGCGATGCTGCTGGACGTGCGGGTCGACCTGGACTCCTTCACGGATGACTATTGCAACGCCCCGCGCATGCGCTCGGCCCTGGAGAAGATACGCATCAACCAGCACCCTGAATGGCCCAGCAACGAGCACACCCAGCGCCTGTCGCCGGTCACCATCCTGATGAAGGATGGTCGCACGTTCAGCCGGACGGTCGAGAAGGTCCGTGGTAGTCCCGGCAATCCGCTGACGCGCGACGAATTGGTCGAGAAATACCGGGGATGCGCCGGCAGGGTGCTGCAGGGGGAGCCCCTGGACAGGTCCGTGGCGGCCCTGGAAGGTCTCGATCGGCTGCCGAAAGCCCGAGATTTGATGGACATTGTCACCGGTTGACCCCGGGGTTGACAGGGGCAGGGCGTGCAAGGGATGCGGCAGTGCGCCTTGACCCGGTGGGTGAAGCTATCTACCCTTGTGCGTCCCCTTCCCGTGAAGGGGCTCCCCGCGAGCGGACGCGGCAGGAAATTTCTCAGAACAAGAATGGAGAAGACAAGATGAAACACATCATTCGAAGCGCAGTGCTTGCTGCCCTGGTCGGCGGTGTCGGCCTTGCGCATGCCCAGCAATACCCCAACCGCACGGTGCGCATTGTTGCGCCCTTTGCCCCTGGCGGCGGCACCGACTTCATCGCGCGCCTGGTCGCGAAGAAATTCACCGAAACCATGGGGCAGTCTTTCATCGTCGACAATCGGCCGGGCGCTGGCGGAAACCTCGGTGCCGAAATCGGCATCCGTTCGACGCCGGATGGCTATGCCCTGCTGATGATTTCCGGCAGCTACACGGTCAACCCCAGCCTGTACAAGGTGCCTTTCGATTCCGTCAAGGACGTGCAGGCCATCATCCAGCTTTCGCAGGGACCGTTCCTTGTGGCTGTCAGCCCCAGTGTCCAGGCCACCACGCTGAAGGAATTCGTCGAACTGGCCGCCAAGCAGCCGGGCAAGCTGGCCTACAGCACGGCCGGCGCCGGCAGCATCACGCACCTGGC
>CAIPGJ010000852.1 GCA_903864555.1 uncultured Pseudomonadota bacterium
ACGTTTATCTATGGAATGGCGGTATTTCGACCAAACTCTCTGATGCCGTTCGTGTGGGCTTGAGCCTGGACTACGCGCAGTCGGTTGTCACCGGACTGAAGCCGCGACAGGAACTGATGGCCTACATGCTTCGCCAACTCGAGGGCGGCTGGAAACTACAGGTCTATGGCTCTGCGGGTCTGAACAATAACAGCCCCGACGTCGGGGCTGGGGTTGTGCTCGGCTACCACTACTGACGTATCCCGGGTGGTGCCAATCGCGGGGGGCTTTCTGAACGATCGGATAGCCTCTTCAGCACCAGCTCAGTCCTTCAGCCGCACCCACTTCAGCGCCGGCTGCTTCTCCAGTAGCACGCCGTATCCGGGAATGGACTCGCGCACGCCGGCTACCTGCATCGAGGCCCAGAACAGGGCGAGGTTGGTGGAGATGAAGGCGATGCCGTAGTCGATCTCGAAGGCCCGCGCCGCCTCGATGGTGCGCACGTTGCCGCCGATCACCACCACGGCTTCGGCGCGTGTGTCCTGTTCGTAGATGTAGCGCGCGAGGTTATAGGCGAGCTTGGGTTCCTGCAGGCCGATGAAGGAGGTCGGCTCGGTGGAGTAGGGCGGCTCGGGCTTGCGCTTGCCGCCCATGTTGAAGCCGCCGGTGCGCAGCACATCCACGTCCAGTGATTTCCAGAACTGGGTGTTGGCATCGTTGAGATCGGGCGGATAGACCGTCACGAAGGACACCTTGCCCACGCCCAGCGCATGGATGGCTTCCAGTACCGCGGTGGCCGCCATCACGGCGGGCCGGCCGGTGGCTTCGCGGATGACGCGCGCCTGCGAAGCCTCGCCGTCCAGGCCCCCGGTAATGTTGGAGCCGTTGCAGGAGTAGGCAATCACGCGTGGATTGAGCGCGCGCAACAGGCTCACCGAGCGCGCGAGGTCCTCGTCGGACTGGGTCATGTCCTGCACCGATACACCGTCCACGGCCACGCGAGTGGCATGCATGGTGACGCCTTCGGGGGCGAGGCGGTTGAATTCGGGCTCCATGGCCGTGTTCACTTCGGCCATGACTATGCCTATGCGGGCTCGCCATCCATACATGTCGGTCTTCCTGTGTCAGGTTGAAAGGGGGCCGCTATCGCAGGCCCGGATGTCACCCGGCCGCATCGGCGGCCGGCTCGTGCGGATCGGACTCGAACAATTCAGCCGTGGCCGCCGCAGCGGCATCCTCGGCCTTGGCGCCTTTGCCTTTGCGCCGGGTAGCCTTTGCCTCCTTGCCGGCGGCGGCGGCTTCGGCGGCCTTCTTGGCCGCTTCACGCTCAGGCGCCAGGGCGATGTCCTCAGCGGCCAGCAGACCGAACACTGCGGCCCGCATCAGCCCGCCGACATAGCGCGCACGCGGCCCACCATCGACGCCACCGGTGCAGGAGCCTGCGGCATATCCCCCGCCCCCATCGTGCAGAAGCTGCAGGGCACCATCCTGCGCGTGCTCAATACCACCGAGGCGAAAAAGCAGTTCGAGCAGCAGGGCACCGATGTGGAAACCAGCACGCCGGAGGCCTTCCGGGCCTACATCAAGTCCCAGGTGGCGATCTTTGCAGAGGCCATCAAGGCCTCCGGGGCGAAGGTGGAGTAG
>CAIPGJ010000853.1 GCA_903864555.1 uncultured Pseudomonadota bacterium
GATCTACGAAATGGGTATCTGCCTGTCCGAGTCGCGCTGGGTATCCAAGGGCCTGTACGAGCGCGCCGTGGAAGCCCTGGGCCATGTCGGCATCACCGACGTGACTGCGCTCATGGGCTTCTACGCCACCGTGGCCATGACCCTGGCCTTCTACGACGTGCCGGCGGGTGCGGCAGGCATGCCGCGCTGAAGGAGGACTGCTTCAGCCCGCGGGCAGCACGCGCTGCTCGTCGGAGGCCTTTCGCAGCACGTCGATGAAACGGTGCAGTTCCACCGCCGTATCGAAGGTGGGCAGCAGGGCCGGCGTGCTGCCGCTGCGGATCGCCTGGGCAAACAGGGTGTACATCTGGCCCACGTTGTAGGGATCGCCCTTGGGGAAGTCCCCCGGCACCAGGCAGAAGCGCTCGGGAATCGCCAGGTCCTGCAGGGTCTGGCTCTTTTGCGCGCCCTGCACCCGCAGCATCTCGCCGCGCTGCGAGGAGACATTGCCGGTCACGATCAGGGTGCCCAGCTTGCCGAAGATCTCCATGCGATAGCCGGTGCCGGCCCAGGGCACCGCGCCCACGTGCACCGACGCCACCGCGCCACTGGCGAGCTGCCCGCCCACCATGATGTTGTCCGGTGAGGTCACATCCACCATCTGCCTGGTGTCGGTGTCCAGCCACTGTTTGGCCTGGGTGGTGAGCATGCAGTTCACCTTGGTGAAATTGCCAGCGACAAAGCGCAGCGCGTCGATGACATGGCCATTGGCGATGGTGAGCGCATTGGCTCCCAAAGTGACATCGCGCTGCCAGGAACGGCTGGTGGGCCGCTCCAGTGCCCCGTCACGCATGGTGGTGACATGGCAGGCCAGCACTTCACCCACATAGCCCGTCTCGAGCAATTCCTTCACATGCAGCAGCGCCGGACTCACGCGCGACTGCAGCCCCACCGCAGCCTGCACGCCTTTGGCACGTGCCCGTTCGGTCATTTCCACGGCTTCGGCGGTGGTACGCCCCAGCGGCCATTCGGTGTAGACATGCTTGCCGGCGTCGATGGCCGCCATGGTCGGTCCGTAGTGCGAGGGCACGCGCACCACCACGACCACGGCATCGACCTCGGGTGAGGCCACCATCTCGCGATAATCACTGAAGGCCAGCTTCGCGCCGAAAGCCTGGCGCGCCGCTTCGGCGGTTTCGGGCTTGGTGGTGCACACCGCGGCCAGTTCGACATCGGGATGGGCGCGCAGCGCCGGAAAGTGCGATTGCGAAGCCCAGGTCGATTTGACATTGGCGCCGATGAACCCGAGGCGGATCTTGTTGGCCATGTTTGCGCGCTCCTTGTTGACGGTGTCGTGAGGGTGACGGGATGGATCAGGTGATGGTCATGAATGGCGGAGGATTATCACAGAGTTGCCCCCCTGACCGCGCCTGGCCCGGCTGGCAGTGAACTGGCGCATTACCCGACGCGACACCCGACACACCACCCGAGGCACCATCGGCGCGCCCCTCAGGCCGCTGCCGCCACCAGCTTCGGATGGGCTTCGCGGATGGGCAGGTTGACCAGCGCCGCCGCCGCGGCCAGCACAATGTCGGCGTACCACATCCAG
The DNA here is from genome assembly GCA_903864555.1 of uncultured Pseudomonadota bacterium. The sequence goes on from CAIPGJ010000853.1 coordinate 1,589, forward strand.
TCGTAGCTGCCGGTGTGCGCCAGGGTCAGCCCGCCCAGCCAGGCGCCGAAGAAGGCGCCGATCTGGTGGCTCAACAGAGTGAGGCCGAACAGCGTGGCCAGGTAACGCGCCCCGAACAGCTTGCCCACCAGGCCCGCCGTGGGCGGCACCGTAGCCAGCCAGGTGAAGCCCAGCACGAAGGCAAACAGGTAGAACGTCAGCGGGGTCTTGGGGGCCATCAGGTAGATCGCCACGGCCAGCGCACGCGAGGCATACATGGTGAACAGGATCATCTTCATGCGCCGGAACTGCCCCAGCCAGCCGGCGCCGATGCTGCCCGCGATGTTGGCCAGGCCGATGATGGCGAGCGAGGTGGCGCCCACCGCAGCGGGCAGCCCGCACAGGTCCACTTCACCCGGCAGATGCGTGACCAGGAAGGCGATGTGGAAGCCGCAGGTGAAAAAGCCGGCATGCAGGCACAGGTAGCTGCGATCACGAAAGGCGATGCGGGTCTGCTCCCCCAGGCTGATGCCACCCGCTGGCGCCACAGCCCCTGCCGCCTTGCGCTCGCGCAGCGGCAGTCCCAGCAGCATGGTGGTGAGCGCGGTGGCCGCCAGCGTGAGCATGGCCGCGATCCAGCCGAAGCCGTTGATGAGGCCCTGCGCCAGCGGGGCAAACACGAATTGTCCGAAGGAGCCGCCGGCATTGATGAAGCCGGAGGCAAACGAGCGCCGCTCGGCCGGCAGACGCTGCGCCACGGCGCCGATCAGAATGGAAAAACTGCCCGCGCCGGCGCCCGCCGCCATCAGCACGCCCATGGCCAGGGTCAGGCCAAAGGCCGAATCCATGAAGGGCGTGAGCGCCAGGCCCGAGGCCAGCAGCAATGCACCGATGACAATCACCCGGTAGGAGCCCACGCGGTCGCCCAGCATGCCGAACAGGGGCTGCGCTGCGCCCCACACGAACTGCCCGATGGCCATGGCCAGGCTGATGCTGACAATGCCCAGGCCGGTGTGCGAATTGAGCGGCGAGACGAACAGGCCCATGGACTGGCGCGCGCCCATGGTGACCGCCATGATGGCGGCCGAAGACAGCACCAGCGTCCAGAACAGGCGCTTCGGACTCATGCCCTCAGACCTGCCCATGGGATCGACGCGACCGCCAGACCGGGGGGGCCACCTCGACGCGCATCGCAGACCTCACGCGCCCCGCCCGCCTCCGAACTTTCCGGCATCCACGTCCTGCTTGAACAGCAGCAACTGCTCCAGCTGATTCTGCGCGGTGTGCCGGGACGGGTGCAGGTCCCAGAAGCGCAGATTGGACATCAGTTCGCGCACCTGGTGCGCGGCCGAGGTGGCATGCGAGGCGTCATCCCCGGCCCACAGGAAAGTGGGAAGGTCGATGGCCATGATCTCCTCGGGCGAAGCCCCGCAGACGAAGGTGTCGCCGTAGAGCGTGTCGCGGCTTTCCTGCACGATGTCCAGGTACTGCTCGACATCCTGCTTCACCAAACGCGCGGCCAGCGCCGCGTCGTTGCCCACCGCCGTGCCCCAGGGCCCGGCGGTGCCGTCCTCCTGGAACACCGGGCGGTGCTTCAGCGCATAGTCGAGCGTTGCCTGCAGGCCGTGTTCGATGACGTAATCGATGTGCGCATCGAACAGGCCGCGCATCTTGCTGATCCAGCGATGGCCGCCCACCGGCTGCGGCAGCATCAGCGCGAGGCAGGCCTCGGGGTACATGGCGGCAAAGCGCAGCCCTACAGAAACGCCCATGCAGGGCCCGATGATCCAGGCCTGGTCGATGCCCAGGTGCTCCAGCAACAGCTTGCCCTGGCGCGCCATCACGTCATAGGTGAGCACTTCGATGCGCCCGCCGGACAACCCCGCCTCGCGCCGGTCATAGGCGATGCAGGTGAAGTGCTTGCCCAACGCGCCGAACACATCCATCTCCTTCCAGAACTTCTGGTGCCAGCTGTCGATGGTGGAGTTGAAGCCACGCGGGGCCATCATCAGCAGCGCCGGACCGCTGCCTTGCTTGATGTA
>CAIPGJ010000854.1 GCA_903864555.1 uncultured Pseudomonadota bacterium
CACCAATGACCCGCAGATGTTGGCCAGCGCCATCGACATCCTGATCGGCGACCCGGTGTATGGCGCCATGGTGCTGCCGCAGGTCTACGCCAGCGCCGCCATGGAGGAACGCCTGCGGGTGCTGGGCGAGCGCGCTCGCCATCATGGCAAGGCGGCTTGTGTGGTGTGGCTCACCCAGTGGGGCGAGGGGCCGGGCGCCCTGGCGCTGGAACAGAACCCCGATGTGGCGCTGTTCCGTTCCACCACGCGCTGCTTCGCCGCACTGGCCGCGTGGCAGCGTCGCGAGGCGCTGCGTGCCGTGCCACCGGTGCAAACGAAGCTGCAACGCCTCAGTCCGGTGACGGCCGCAGAACAGGCCCGTGCCCTCGTCGCCGCGACTTCCGGCAAAGTGCTGACCGAACGCGAATCCAAGGCGGTGCTCGCCCTGTACGGCATACCGGTGGTCGGTGAAGGTCTCGCCGCGGATGCCGATGAGGCGGTGCGCATCGCGGCGCGTGTCGGTTATCCGGTGGTGCTGAAGGCTGAATCGCCCGACCTGCCGCACAAGACCGAAGCGGGCGTCATCCGTCTGGGTATCGCCGATGAAGCGGCGCTGCGCCGCGCGCATGCGCAGATCCTCGCCAATGCCGGCAAGGTCGAACCAGCGCCGCGACTGAACGGCGTGCTGGTGCAGCCCATGGTGCCCGCAGGCCTGGAGATCATGATCGGTGGCCGCATCGATCCGCAGTTCGGGCCGCTGCTGGTGCTGGGCCTGGGTGGGGTGATGGTGGAATTGCTGAAGGACACGGTGCTGGCGCCCGTCCCGGTGACGCCGGCCGAAGTGCGCGACATGTTCATGCAGTTGAAGGGCGCCGCGCTGCTGCGCGGCTTCCGCGGCAGTGAGCCGGTGGATCTCGAGGTGCTGGCCGGCATTGCCTGCCGCGTCGCCGAGATGCTGGCCGACCTCTGCGACCTGGTGAGCGAAGTCGACATCAACCCGGTGATCTGTGCCGGCAGCCGGCAACTAGTGGTGGACGCACTCATCGTCAAAGCGGTTTGAGCGCCGGTCGCATGGCTTCGTATCGCATGACGCCCATTCATCTGAGTTACACCGTGGCGGTGTTCGCCTACACGCTGGTGACGGCCGGGCGCGTGGTGCTGCCACTGTTTGCGCTGGACATGGGGGCCAAGCCCTCCGAGATCGGCCTGCTGTATTCGACTTACTTCATCTTCCCGCTGCTGCTGTCCTTGCCGCTGGGCATGCTGGCCGACCGTCACAGTCCGCGCGGCCTGCTGTTGCTCGGCCTGGCCATTGGTTGCGTGGGTATGCTGCTGCCGGCACTGTTCCATCAGATGCCGGTGCTGTATGTGGCGGGCATCCTGATCGGCATCTCCTTTGCGTTCACCAGCGTGCTGATCCAGAACCTGACCGGCCTGTTGAGCCAACCCACCGAGCGTGCACGCAATTTCAGCAATGCCAGCCTGTTTGGCGCCTCCACGCTGATGTTCGGTCCGCTGGTGGCGGGCTTTGGCATCGACCTCTCCGGCCATGCCATGGCCTGCCTGTACACCGTGGCCCTGGGACTGGTGGCCATGGGGCTGCTGGCGCGCTGGGGCCACCTGTTTCCCGATCCGGTGGGCGTGCCGCGCCCGGCCAGTACGACCAGCATGGCCGGCAAGGACACCAAGTCCACAAGCGCCACCAGGACCCGAGCAGTTGCAGGCCTGTGGCTGGGCCTGCGCGAGCGGCTGGCCGATCGCACGTCGCTGCGCATCATCATGATCGGCATGGTCATCCACATCGGCCAGGACCTGTACCAGTTCTACCTGCCGGTGTACGGCCACAGCCTGGGCCTGTCCGCTTCGATGATCGGCATCATCATGGCCAGCGTGTTCATCATGTCCTGCCTGGTGCGGGTGTGGCTGCCGGCATTGGTGACGCGCCTGGGCGAGGAAGGCATGCTGATGACCGCCTTCTGCCTGGGTGCGCTGGGCTTCGCGCTGACGCCGCTGTTCCAGCATCCGCTGGCGCTGTGCCTGGTGGCCTCGGTATTCGGCATCGGCATGGGCTGTGGGTCACCGGTAATCATGATGCTGATCTTCAGCCACGCCCCGGCTGGGCGCTCGGGCGAGACGGTGGGCATGCGCCACACTGCCAACAACATCGGGCGAGCCATCGCGCCGCCAGTGTTCGGCTTCATCACCTCACTGGCCGGGCTGGTGCCGGTATTCGCATTGAGTGCCGGCATGATGGCGGCCGCGGCGTGGGCGGTCAGCCGCGTGGCGCCAAAGGCAAAGCCGCCGGCTGCGTAAACCCCCTTGTCAAAGGGGGCCGACTCGTGAGCGCAGCGAACGAGCGGGGGGATTTTCGCCTGCTGCCTTTGTCGTTCGCCAGTCATATTCGGATGCGGGCCCTGAGTGTCCTCCGGTCCTTCCCCTCTGCAAGGCAACAAGCATGTGCAGAGCTGAGGCAATGTTGGCGTACGGCGATGAAAAAGATTCGCTGGCCCAAATCCCCCCGCGCGACTACGTCGCGTCGGCCCCCTTTGACAAGGGGGTAACCCGCGCTGCGCCCCGCCGATCGGCGAAGAACCTAGAATCAGGGTCCTCGACACGATCCTCCGATTCGCTTCAACCCGTTCTCCTGGCGCCTGCATCCCACTTTGAAACCCATCCATCTCACTTACGCCATCGGCCTGACCGGCTTCACGCTGGTGACGGCCGGGCGCGTGATGCTGCAACTGTATGCGCTGGAACTGGGCGCCACGCCGGGTGAGGTGGGCGTGCTGTTCTCCACCTACTTCATCTTTCCGCTGCTGATTTCCTTTCCCCTGGGACTGCTGGCTGACCGTGTCAGTTCGCGCGGCCTGCTGGCGCTGGGCATGGCCATGGGGGCGGGTGGCATGCTGGTGCCGGCGCTGGTGCAGGGCATGCCGGCGCTGTACTTCGCCGGGATGATGATCGGTATCACCTTCGCC
>CAIPGJ010000855.1 GCA_903864555.1 uncultured Pseudomonadota bacterium
CCAAGCGCGTCGTGGCACTCTTTTCTGACGAAAAACTTGAAGCGGGCGTGCAGCGCAACGCCAGCAACGCGCTCATCCCGCGCCTGATCGAAAAACTCCATGCACGCCGGATCAAGCTGTTTTGCGCCATGCCGTACTCCAACGCGGCGCAGCAACTCTCCGAGGCCAACGGCTCGGAAATCGAGGACCTGGCTGGCGGCCAGGGCCTTGCGTCGGTCGACTTCAAAACCTTGCTGGGACAAATGGGCAAGAGCATCAGCGTCTCGAGTTTGCAAGGCGGCCTGGAAGAGCGCTACGAACGCGCGCTCTTTGGTCAAGACAAGTGGGTCAGTACTCAGGGAGGCTGGAACGACAGCGACGGGGCCTAATCATCGCCCAGCCTTGACACTGCCCTTGACCGACGCCGCGCCCAACAGCTGTCCTCACTCCGCGAGAAAGACTCCTCCATGTCCGCCAGCCTGCGCGACCTCAGCGCGATCGATCTCAAGCGCCTGGGCGGCCTACGCGAGCAATGCAGCGCGCCCCTGGCCTGCTCCGAGCATGGGGCGCCGCACCCCTGTGAATATTGTGAATTCGAAGGCTTACTCGCCCTCAGTTGCACGGCCTGCGGTCACCAGTTCGCCCAGGGCCTGAGCTCGGTAACAGAGCGGGTCTGCGCCTCGGGCACCGAGTTCGCCAACACGGGCCGCATTGCCTTCGAAACCGAGGCCGTTGCGGCGCTGGGCAAAGAGCAGGCCAAACAGGAGCGGGAGCGGGAGCGCAGCCAGCGTGAAGAAAACGAAGCACGGGCGCGCCGGGAAGCGCAGGCACTACGCGAGCGTGAGCAGGCCGAGCGCACGGCGCGCGAAACTCGTGCCCGGGCTGAAGCCGAAATTAGGCGAGAAAGCGCCGATAGCAACCCACGCGAGGCAGACGCGGCGGCTGAGTCGCGCTCGCAGATAGCAGTCCTAGTCTCCGGGGTCGCCGCACTGATTGGCGCCGTCATGGCCTGGCGCATGCCCCTGATCCCGCTGCCCTCCACCTCCTGGCTCTACCTGATCCTTGTTTATGCGCCAGTGGTGCTGATGGCCTGGTTCATAGGTGCCGTACCGCTTTATGGCAAGGAAGTGGCCCACCGCAACTTGCGCTGGTGGAGCGCCCTTCCCTGGGCTTTCTTTTGCTTTACCTGGCCGGCGCTAATCGGCCTAGGGGCTTGCTACCTGCTCAGCGAAATTTTCGCTTCCGGCGCTTACTTCAAGGCGCTGTTTTATGTATTACTTGTGGCAGTTGTTGGCGTGCTCACCATGATCTGCGGCGGCGTGGCTTTTAGCATGGACAAGCCCTGGCCCGGCGGCGTGCTACCGGAATTCAAAGGCAAGCGCAGCTGGTGGCTATGGCTGGGCGTGATACTGACCGTATCCCTCAATTCGTTGCTCTGGCAGGGCCAGCCCCTGCCCCTGCCACTGCCCGGAGCCGACGACACACCCAAAGTGAGCGAGCCCGTGGCACTACCCAAACCCGTGGCCCCGCCACCCAGCGCTGCGGTCAATCCGCCCCCGGTACCTGCTGCAAAAGCGTCCGCAGAAAAAAGTTTTTTTGGTTGGATCCAAGGCCTATTCGGCGGCGGCACACTGGCTGCCTCCGCAGCTGCGCCGCTGCTGCCGCTGCTCGGTTCGCCATCGAGCTCATCAAGCCGTAGCCATACCAGCGGAATTTGCATCGGTAAGTCCAACCCTGCCGAGTGCGTGCGCGGGCAACTCGGCCGCAGCGGTAAACTCAGCCCTGACGATCTGCGTGCAGCGGCCAGTCAGTCGCTCGGGCAAGTGGTGGCAGTTATCAATGCCATCGACGATCTGAAAAAAAACCAGTCACAAGCCGTTTTGCCAGCCGCGGACGCAGCCATCAAACTGATCAACGACTTGCCCAAACCGCAGCGGGGCGACCGTACTACCGCCCGCGCGCTGCTGACTCAGGGCCTAAATCTGTTTAACCAAAACGGCAGCACGGTCGACGCCGTTGTCCTACTCAAACGCGCTCACCAAACCGACCCGCTGGATGTGCAGATCGTCAACGACTTGGCTTACGTCCAAATGAAGAACGGTCAGCTTGATGAAGCCGAAGACAACTTGCTTGCCACCTTGATGCTCGCACCCAAGCGAGGCGGCGCCTGGGCCAACTTGGCGCAATTACGCACCACCTCCGCTCCAAACAACGAACGCGCCATTGACGAGGCGGCGCGCTACATGGTGGTGGCTTACTGGTTCTCCAGCGACCGCATCAAGACCGTTAACTTCATCAAGCAACAAATCAAGTCCGGCAATGGCTCGACGCCATTTGCTGTGGCCTGCAAGAAAGCGCTGGAAAAAATAGGCGCTGCGAGCAAATAGACGGCTGACCGTGCCCGAAGATCCGCAGGTCTATCCAGGCCCTGCAAATACAGACGTATTTTGCTCTTGGGCTATACCCGAAGGCTGGCGCGTCAGGATGCCGCCCTACCGCTACCGACTGACCGATGACTACTAATGGCAGCCAGTACAGCCTTAAGTGCTCACCCTCTCTTGAGTGCGCGCCAGGCTACTGGTTGATCAGCCCCAGCGGCAAGACCGCTGGCCAGGCAATGGTTTATCGATGGAAATGTCGCCTCGATATCGGCTAAGCATTCATCAACTGCCAGCTCCAGTGCAGATTTGTCCACTTCATCCAAATGCCAGTAACCCAACTATCAGAAATTGATGCTTGCGGTAATTTCACTTGATGGAAATTCTTACTCAGAATTGGATATGCATGTTAAACAAAACTGGTTTGCAATTTCGGTCATCTCTTGTTGATCGATGACCGGGTCCCATAAAAGCCTATCAGCAACAGCATCGACGAAGTCTCGATGCTGTTGAAGGGTTACCACAACATGCTCATACTGTGTTTCAAGGAATTGGCGAATCGCTCGCTGTATGCGGTCGTTTTGGAGTTCATCTACTTCACCACGGCCAATGACCGCCAGATTAGCGGCTGTGCCCTGTCCCTGTCCCATCAGAGGATGAAAACCAGAATGTGCAAACATGTGGAAACTCAGCCGAGTAGCATTGTTCAAATCTGAATTCGCACGGGAGCTGATGCCACTGGGTCCAAAGTAGATTTCCTCAGCCGCTCGTCCTGCAAGCGCTACTCGGGTTCGAAGCAATAAATTTTCAAAGGTGAACTCCTCGAGGCTGTCGCTATAACTTAGCGACTCCATCACAATCCCAGCGAAATCTCGTGCTGGCACGATCGAACAGTAATCAGGTATGTTGCGTCCCTGCGATTCAATAACAG
>CAIPGJ010000856.1 GCA_903864555.1 uncultured Pseudomonadota bacterium
AACTGCTCCGGATTTGAGATGAGCGCAGTGGCGCCCTGGCCTGCCAGTTTCTCCCGGATGTCGTGCAGGTTGAGGATGCGTGCGGTTTCACCGGACAGCCGACCGGTGATGGCGGCGGGTGTGCCACGCGGTGCCAGCAGGCCATACCAGGCGCGCGCCTCGAATCCGGGCAGTCCTGCTTCGGCAAAGGTGGGCACTTCGGGCATCACCGCCATGCGGTTCCCCGACACGGCCATCGCCTTCAGCTTGCCGGAGCGGACATGGGGCAGGAAGTTCACCGCCGGGGCGAAGGCCAGCTGCACCTGGCCGCCGACCAGGTCGGTGACTGCCGGCCCCATGCCCTTGTAAGGGACATGCGTCAGCCGGATGCCTGCCAGGATGTTCATGAATTCGCCGGCCAGGTGCGGTGCCCCGGCGTTGCCCGAAGAGGCATAGTTGAGCTGGCCTGGCCGTGCCTTGGCGTAGGCGATGAGTTCCTTCAGATTGGCCACCGGCACCGAGGGATGCACGACCAGCATGAAGTCGCTGGCCGCCAGCGTGGCCACCGGCGCGAAATCGGCGATGGCATCGTAGGGTGTGGCCACCAGCAGCGGTGTGGTGATGTGGGCGCTCGACATCGACAGCAGGGTATGGCCGTCAGGCTGTGCTTTGGCCACGGCTTCGGTGCCGATGATGGTGTTGCCGCCGGGGCGGTTCTCCACCAACACGGTCTGGGTCAAGGTTTCCTGCAGCTTCTGCGCCATCAAGCGGGCCAGCACATCGGGTGTGCCGCCCGGCGGAAAAGGCACTACGATGCGCACGGTCCGCGCAGGGTAGTCCTGGGCGGCCAGCGGGCCGGCCGGAAACTGGGCAGCGGACACCGTGCAGAGCAGGACGGCAAGACGGTAGAGGACATTCATGATGGGTTCCTCGATGAGGCTGTCGCGGTATGTTCCGGATGGCGGCGGGGACGAAGCACTGTGCGTCCGATTCTAGCTTGCTGACACGCCGTGAAATCAGTAGGCTCGGACTGTGGTTTGATGCCGGCGCGGCGATGGCTTGTGCGGCAGTCATTATTATCAGTTCAGGATAGGTATCAGCTTCATCATTGCCTCTCGATGAAGATTGTAATCAATCATGTCGGCCATGACGGCAGGCATGGGCGGCCGGAGACTAGTCCGCCGCCCTGCACAACAGGGAGACAGCCGTGTTTTCAGGACTCGTGCAGGCACTGGGCAAGATCAGCCGCATCGACAACCGGCCAGGTGGCGTGCGCCTGGGCATCCATGCGGTGAGGCTGGGCATGGACGATGTCGCCATTGGCGATTCCATCGCCGTGAATGGCGTGTGCCTGACGGTGATCGCCAAGACGACCGCCGGTTTCGATGCCGATGTCTCTGCAGAAACCCTGCGTTGCACAGCGGGGCTCGACGCGCAGGGCGAGGTGAACCTGGAGAAATCGCTGCGCCTGTCGGACCGCATCGGCGGTCATCTGGTGTCCGGTCACGTGGACGGCGTGGGCGAGGTGCTGGTGTTCCAGTCCCTGGGGGACAACACCTTGTTGCGCGTGCGGGCGCCG
>CAIPGJ010000857.1 GCA_903864555.1 uncultured Pseudomonadota bacterium
CCTGGACCCTGCCCGAGCAACTGCGCGAAACCATGCCTTGGCTGGTCGACGCCCTGGGCCAGGACGACAGCGCCAACTTCTCCCTCGACTTCAAGATCGCCTGACCGGCCGATGGGTTGGGGGGGGGGTAACCCCCTTGTCAAAGGGGGCCGACGCGGCGCAGCCGCGCGGGGGGATTTTAGCCAACCGGGCTGATCTCATTGCCTCATCCAGACTTCGCTCTGAACGCAAACCATCGTTGTTGCTTGGCAGGCAGCGTATTGCCGGTTCACATCCAGAGCGTCAACCTGGGAATAGCCCGTGAATTGCGAGCGCAGCGGTAGAAAATTCCCCCGGTCGCGCTCACGCGCCTCATTTACGTAAACGAGGGCGCAGCCGCGCGGTGGGATTTTCATGTCGAAATCCCACCGACCGCCACCACCGCCCTCGTCCTGGAGGGCAAGCGCTACGACGCACCCTCTGCGGCGGCCATGTCCATCACCTGTATCAATGTCAATGGCTGGAATTTCTGGGAATGTCACCTGCCGGGCCAGGCTGCATGGCGCCTGATCAGCCAGATGCGCAAGCAGGCGTGATCCTGCTTTGAATGCCTGGCGGACGCATGGCGCAGGAAAGGCCGGGCGTACCCGTCTTGCTTCCGGTCAACTCAATAATGTACACTTACATGTACATTTTCAACCCTGGGAACGGACATGCGTGAAACATCCTTCACCGAATTGCGCAACCAGGCCAAACACTTCTTCGACCTGGTCGAGGCTGGCGAAACCGTCCGTGTCCTGCGCAATGGCAAGCCCATTGCCGAAATCCACCCCGTTCCGCGTGATCTTCCTTCGTGGAAACAGCGTGCCGCCCGACCACTAGCCATCGGGGGCAGTGCCATCAGCAGTCTGATCCTCGAAGACCGCAACAAGTGATCGTTGCTGCCACCAGGCGCGCAGGGTTCTGCGCGCGATGAGAGTTTTCTTTGACTCATCGGCCTTTGCCAAGCGCTACATCCAGGAAGCAGGCACGTCCGAAGTGCTGCTGTGGTGTGACCGTGCCAGCGAACTGGCCTTGTCCGTCATCGCCGTGCCTGAACTGATTGCCGCCTTCAATCGCCTGCTGCGCGAAGGGCGCTTGTCCGAGGCACAGTACCGGCAACTGAAAGGCGATCTCATGAGCGACATTGCCGATGCCTTCATCTGCGATACCTCGCCTCAGGTCATCCAGAAGGCTGTCGATGCACTCGAGGCTCAACCCTTGCGCGGCATGGATGCCATCCACATCGGCGCCGCAGTGATGTGCCAGGCCGAGGCCTTCATCTCCGCGGACGCGCGCCAGTGCGATGCAGCCCGTCACCTGGGCCTGCAGGTTGTCGAGGTAAAGGCCGCCTGAAGGTTTCACGATCCGAGGGCTTCGGTTTTGACACCCCTCGTGCTCGAAGCACGCGGGGAGGGCGCCGCCACTGGTTATCCCCCTTGTCAAAGGGGGCCGACGCGGCGCAGCCGCGCGGGGGGATTTTCGCCACCCTATCCGCGCCTGTGCCGTACAACAATACCATCAAATTCAAACACCAAACCGCATCATTATTGGCTGAGTGACCAAAATGTAATCAATAGATGCCTCGGACGTTGTGTGCCCCACCACACCCACCCACACTTGGAGAGTGACCCCCATCGCCTGCACCCCATGGCGAAGCGTGCTAATAAGGATGTGTTTCGAATGTAAATCGCCTGGCCACCCATGAAGCACGCCCCCCACACAGCCATGACTCGGGACGAACTGCTGAAAGCCTTCGACCGCATGCGCGTGTGGCAACGGGGGGATCAGCGAGCCGTGCACAAGCCATTGCTCGTGCTGCTCGCCCTGGCGCGCCTCGCGCGTGGCGAACCGGCGATGGTCGAATTCCCCGGGATCGAAGCGAAGCTCAAGGGCTTGTTGGAGGAGTTCGGTCCCTCCGGCTGTGAGGTGTCACGCCATTACCCCTTCTGGCACCTGAAGACCGACGGCCTGTGGCAGTTGAGCGCGCCCGAATCCATCCTCAACCGTCCCCCGGGCGCCACGCCCACGCTGACCGAACTGCGACGCGAACACGTGGCCGGCGGATTCACCGACGCCGTGCGCCAGGCACTGGCCATTGACCCGGCCCTGATCGCAGAAGTTGCCACCCGTATCCTGCGCGACCACTTTCCCGACAGCATCCGCCAGGACGTCCTCGATGCCGTGGGGCTGACCCTCGACATTGCAGCTGGGGGTGAGGGCGCTGGACGGGAAGAAGCCCGCCGCCGCAACCCCGCCTTCCGTGAAAAGGTGCTGCTCGCCTACGAGTACCGCTGCTGCGTGTGTGGGCACGACTTGCGCTTGGGCGCGCACGTGGTGGGCCTGGAAGCGGCGCACATCAAGTGGTTCCAGGCCAATGGGCCGGACGAAGTGCCCAATGGGCTGTCACTCTGCTCGCTGCACCACAAGATCTTCGACCTGGGCGCCTTCACCGTCCTGCCCGGGAGTTATCAGATCGTATTCAGCAGGCATGCCATCGGTGGTGATGCCACGCGCGCGAAGCTTCTGGGGCACCACGGGGCGGCGCTTATCCAGCCGCAGGGCAGGGAGTATCTGCCGAGGGCGGAGTTTCTGGACTGGCACAGGAAGCAGGTGTTCAAGGAGCCGGGGCGTCAGTGATAGTCAACGGCGTAGCCGCTCGTCAGCATCTTAGGATGACCGGCCAATAGAACTTGATTAAGGTCAGGATAGTCAATGTCACTGCCAGACGGCATCTACGATCGCCTAATTGATTCAAAGTTACTAGCCGAGCTTAAAGAATTAATTGAAGCAGGCCATGTCACTCTTGCTCAGGTACTGGATGGGGAGCGAGCTGCGCGTCTATCCGGCGCAATCGCCAAGCTAATCGAAAGCGAGCTTGACGACATTCGTGTCGATAACGAAGGGTCTACCCGTGAACAAGCTCAACTTGCAGTAATTTCCGCTTTACTTGGTGCTTTACGTCGTGACTCAAGTCAGGATTCCGCAGAGAGAGCAGATTGGTCTGCACCATTGCAAACGCTGCGATCCGTTCATCGTCATAGTGCACCTTATCCTTTCCCACCAACTGGCGTATTGCGGCCATGGCTCTTTACCGCGGGCAGAAGTGACCCATCCTTGCTCAGCGATTTGCGCACTGAATTGGCATCGGCAAATAGAGTAGATATACTCGTTTCATTCATCAAATGGAGTGGCCTTCGAAAGCTATGGGATGTATTTGAATCTTGTGCGGTAACTGACGCCTCGGGAAAGCCAAGAACAAATATTCGAATACTGACTACTACATACATGGGGGCAACCGAAGCGCGGGCCGTATTGGCGCTCGCGCGCCTACCTGGCGTGAATGTAAGAGTTTCATATGACACACGAAGGACCAGGTTGCATGCAAAAGCCTGGATGTTTCATCGGACAACTGGTTTCGGGAGCGCTTTTGTTGGTAGCGCCAACTTGTCAGCTGCTGCGCTGATCGGTGGACTGGAATGGACTCTCAAGATTACCGAAGCGACTCAGTCGGATTTATTTGTCGCAGCGAAAGCGCAATTCGAAACTCTTTGGAATGATCCAGAGTTTGAGTTGGTGGAGCCGAATAGCGAAGAAGCGGCACGGCGCCTCAGCGCGGCGCTTAGCAAAGAACGGATTAGTGGCGATGAGGCGCACATCACGTGGTTTGATCTGCATCCCAAAGCCTATCAACAAGAGATGCTCGACCGCCTTACGATTGAGCGCGAACATGGAAGAAGGCGAAACCTCGTTGTGGCCGCAACGGGAACTGGAAAGACTGTTGTTGCGGCGCTTGATTATCGGCGTACCTGTCAAATTAATGGTGGAAAGCCACGGTTATTATTTGTCGCGCATCGAGTAGAAATTCTGCGGCAGGCAATAGGTACATATCGGCAATCCTTGCGAGACCCGGCATTTGGAGAACTCCTTGCGGAAGGGCGTCAGCCAAACTCATTTGATCATCTCTTCGCAACCATTCAGAGTGTCACATCGAATGCCTTATTAAACCGTTTTGGTCCCACATACTGGAACACGGTAGTCATTGACGAATGTCATCATCTACCCGCAGCATCATTCGAACAGTTTGTTAAGACTGTTAAGCCTGATTTGTTACTAGGGCTGACTGCGACACCACTTCGCGCGGACGGAAAGTTAATTAATTCTTACTTCGACAGTCGGCCTGATGGACGTGCAGCTGTTGAATTGCGTCTTTGGGATGCTCTTGATCAACAGCTTTTGTCGCCATTTGAATACTACGGCACTAATGACGAAACGGATCTATCTGGCGTCAAATGGGATGGCGCTGCATCTGAATTGGCAGCGCTTGATACAGTCATTTCTGGAAACACTGTTCGTGCGAACCTTGTTTATCAGACTATTGAAAAATATGCTGAAGACATCAGGGCAATCAAAGCGGTGGCTTTTTGCGTCAGCGTTCGTCACGCCGAATTCATGGCGGAGCATTTCACAAGAAAGGGAATAATTGCTGAGGCGGTAACTGGGCAGACGGACAAAGAAATACGTGAGCGAGTGCCTAGTCGATTGGCAAATGGTGAACTACAAATTGTCTGTACTTGTGACTTATATAACGAGGGCGTCGACTTACCAAGCGTGAATGCGCTCCTACTCCTGAGGCCAACCCAGAGCCCTGTTCTATTTGAGCAGCAGTTAGGTCGAGGCCTTCGTCTAGCAGCCGACAAGGAAAGCTGCCTGGTGCTTGATTTCGTTGGAAGGCATCGCCAAGAATTTCGATTCGATCATCTTCTTCAGGTGATGACAGGATTGCCCAAAGGGCGGCTCGAAAAGGAGTTAGAGAATGGGTTTCCAACGTTGCCGCCCGGTTGTCACATTTCATTTGATCGGGTCGCTCGCGAACGTGTACTGGCGAGCCTGAAATACGTTGCCAACCAAACGTGGCCGCGACTTGGCCGAGAACTACAAGGGTATGCAGCGTTGCGGGGCGTCGAGAATGTCACACTAGCCAACTTTTTAAATGACCAAGCATTGGACTTAGAGGATGTGTATCGCGCCAATGCCAAAAGTGGATGGACCGCACTACGGAGAACGGCCGGTATTTTGCATACGGAGGCGGGACCTGACGAGGTTTACTTAGGTAGAAGATTTGCGAGTCTATTGCATTCGAATGACCCTGATTATCTGCAATTGTGGATGGACATTGCAGATGGCTCAGATAGGCCATTAAGTAGTGCTTCAGATTTACAGCAGCGCCGCATTCAAATGCTCGCCTACCAACTCTTTGCCAAACATGAGTACCAGATGAATGCGGGTGAATTTCTGCAGCGCTTGGGTGGTAGTCGGGAATTGAGAGAAGAACTCGGTGCGCTTGCAAGGCTGCTTTCTTCGCGATCTGTAATTAATTCAAGGCCACTGCTGCATGGTCAAGATAATTGGCCCCTTGTATTGCATGCGCGATATGAAATTCGAGAAATATTGACCGCTGTCGGCTGGTTAAATTCAGAGAGGCGACAACCTTTTCAGTCGGGCACGCTTGCTCTTGCCGCGGATAAGGTCGAGTTATTGTTTGTCACGTTAGATAAATCCGAGGGCTATCATTCTCGCATCGCATATCATGACTACGCGATAAGCCCTGAACTGTTTCATTGGCAAACGCAGAATAGTGCGGGTATGGATACCCCAGCGGGTCGTCGATACGCAGAAAGTCTTGAGAATGGATGGCGGTTCTTGCTTTTTGTTCGAGAAACTCGTGACCATGCGTATTTCGCAATCGGGGAAGTGAGTCAGGTATCGATCGAGGGCGACAGGCCAATGTCAATTGTTTGGAGGCTTGAGACGCCCTTGTCAGCCGAATTATTCCGGGCTTTTAGTGTTCTGCGTGCGTAGACTGTAGTGCGGGCATGTGGCGCGCTCGAGCGGGCTCGGGAGAAGCTGGCTGCGTGAGCGCCAGCCTGATGTCACATTGCGCTAGTCGAGGATGATGCTGAGCTGTTGCCGCCGATTGAATATTGACCGTGGGTCAGTTTTCGGTCAGCGTCAACAGCCTGATCACATTTACGCGATTAACCCAATGATAATGCGCTTGACTGTACGGAAATGATAATAAAAAAGGCCGGCGGGATTGCTCCGGCCGGCCTGGTTTGCGCCCGCTCCCGCGGGTTGTGCGGCTTACTCCTCGCTGGTGATGTTGTTCTCGGTCACCACCTTGCGCCAGATGCCGATCTCCTTGGACAGCATGTCGCGCAGTTCCTGCGGGGTGTTGCTGATCATGGAGGTGCCATCCAGTTCGACGCGCTTCACCGATTCCGGCAGTTTCGAGATTTTCACAATCTCGGCATTCAGCCGGTTGATGATGGCATCGGGCGTCTTCGCGGGAGCGAAGATGGCGCCCCAACTGGTGAAGTCAAAGCCCTTGAGGCCCTGCTCGTCGGCCGTGCGCAGGTCGGGGAGCAGCGGCGAGCGGCTGCGTCCGAGCGCGGCAATGGCGCGCAGCTTGCCTGATTTCATGTGGGGCATGGACTGGAACACCGAGGAGATCATGGAATCGGTGCGGCCGGCCAGCATGTCGATCAGCAGGGGGTTGGAACCCTTGTAGTGGATATGCGTGACATTGCCCTTGAACTCGCCGTGCAGCCAGGCGCTGCCAATGTGGTACGAGCCGCCGGCGCCAACGGTGCCGACATTGAGCTTGCCCGGGTTGGCGCGCACATAGGCCACGTATTCCTGCCAGTTGGCGGCAGGCAGGTTGGCATTGGCGACCAGCAACAAGGTGCGCGCGTAGATCGTCGAGACGGGGGCAAAGCTGCTGGCCGCATCATAGGTCAGGTTCTTGTACAGCACCTGCGCGACGGCGATGGTCGAGGTGGTGCTGAGCAGGGTGTAGCCGTCCGGGGCGGCCTTGGCCACAAAGGCCGTGCCCACGGTGGTGCCCGCGCCCGGCTTGTAATCCATGATGAAGGTCTTGCCCAGGGCATCGCCCAGGCGCTGGGTGTAGGGCCGGGTGTCGGCTTCTGTGGAACCGCCCGCGGTGTAGGGAATGATGACGGTGACTGGCTTCACCGGATACTGCTGGGCCAGTGCGGTTCCGGAAAGCATCAGGGTGACCAGCGTGGCCAGGGGTACGGCTTTGCCTGCAGTTGCAAGGGTCAACTTCATGGGGATTCCTCCGTTGGACTGTCTGGTGTCGTGCCTGGGATCAGGCCTCGTTGTGACCGCCATCGCTGTCCGGTGCTGATGCAGGATTGCGGCGGCGTGGTATCTGAACCTTGGAGCCCCTGACTGAATGGCCGCCAGGGGCAGGAGGGCGAGAGAAGACTCCCCTCGCCTTGTCAGGTGCCCTTACTCGTCAGCGGTGGCGCCGGAGGCCTTCACCACATCGGCCCAGGTGGCCACTTCGGCGCGGAACAGCTTGGTGAAGTCATCGGCGCTCATGCCGCGCGGTTCGGCGCCCAGTTCCAGCAGGCGCTTGCTGATCTCGGGGGCGTGGGCGGTTTTGGCAAAGGCATCGGACAGGCGGTTGACGATGGCGCGCGGGGTGGCGGCTGGTGCGAACACGCCGTACCAGACTTCCACGTCCATGTTGACGCCGGATTCCTTCAGCGTGGGCACATCGGGCAACTGGTCGTTGCGCCGGCCGCCGGTGAGCGCCAGGGCGCGCATCTTGCCGGATTTCACATGCCCGGAGATGGCCGGGATGTTGGCAAAGCTCAGTTGCACCTCACCCGAAATCACCGCGGTCAAGGCCGGAGCGCTGCCTTTATAGGGGATATGGGCCACCTTGATCTTGGCCAGGGTGTTCAGCAGTTCGCCCGACAGGTGCTGGGTGGTGCCGGCACCGGCCGAGGAAAAGTTGAGCTTGCCCGGCTGCGAGCGCGCCAGTGCCAGGAATTCAGCGACGTTTTTCGCCGGCAGGCTGGCCGAGACCACCAGCACGTTGGGGCTGGCCGAGAACATGCCCACGGGGGCGAAGTCCCTGAGGGCGTCGTAGTTGACCTTCTTGTACAGCGACATGTTGATGGCCACGGCAGCCGTGGTCATCAGCACGGTGTAGCCATCGGGTGCGGCCTTGGCCACGAACTCGTTGGCGATGTTGGTGCCGGCGCCGGGTTTGTTTTCGATGATCACCTGCTGGCCGAGGATTTCCGTCAGTTTCGGTGCCGCCAGGCGGGCATTGATGTCCACGCCGCCGCCGGGGGTGAAGCCAAGGATGATGCGCACCGGCTTGGTCGGGAAATTCTGCGCCAGCACTGGCTGGCTCAATGCCAGGGGGGCCAGCAGGGCCAGGGACAGTACCGGGGTGAGGGTGCGCATGCGGGCAGACTCCATCAGTGAGTTCAGAGGGCGGGATACTCGGTGCAGAATGCCGTTGCGTCAAGTCGCGCTGCGGCAATCCCGCAGGGACTGCCGGGCCATTGCGGGCCCGGCGCGGGGCTTACTCGTCGGCGGTAGCGCCGGAGGCTTTCACCACCTCGGCCCAGGTGGTGACCTCACGCTTGATCAGCGCCGCGAATTCCTCCGGGCTGGAGCCGCGTGGCTCGGCGCCCAGTTCCACCAGGCGCTTGCCGATGTCCGGGGATTGGGCGATTTTCACGATCTCGGCGTTGAGGCGCTGCACGATGGGTCGCGGCGTGGCGGCTGGAACCAGTACGCCGTACCAGACCTCCACTTCCATGGGGATGCCCGATTCCCTGAGCGTGGGGACGTCCGGCAACTGGTCGCTGCGGCGCGAGCCGGTCATGGCCAGGGCGCGCACCTTGCCCGATTTCACATGCTGGGAGATGGAGGGAATGTTGGCGAAACTCATCTGCACCTCGCCCGAGATCAGCGCGGTGAGGGATGGGGCACTGCCCTTGTAGGGGACGTGCGCCACGCGAATCTTCGCCATGGTGTTGAGCAGCTCGCCGGCCAGGTGCTGGGTGGTGCCGCTGCCCGCGGAGGAGAAATTGAGCTTGCCCGGTTGCGCCCGCGCCAGTGCCAGGAACTCACCCAGGTTGCGCGCCGCCACGGCGGCATTCACCGCCATGATGTTGGGACTGACCGAAAAGACGCTGACCGGGGCAAAGTCGCGCACGGCGTCGAAATTGACCTTCTTGTAGAGCGACATGTTGATGGCCAGGCCGGGCGAGGCGAACAGGATGGTGTACCCGTCGGGCGCCGACCGGGCGACGAACTCGGTGGCGATGTTGGTGCCGGCACCGGGCTTGTTCTCGACGATCACCTGCTGGCTCAGGGCTTCCGACAGCTTGGGGGCGAGCAATCGCGCATTGATGTCGACGCCGCCACCGGGGGTGAAGCCGACGATGACGCGCAAGGGCTTGGCGGGATAGGTCTGGGCCAGGGCCTGGCCGGAGAGGCCCGTGACCACGGGGGCCAGCAGGCCGAGGGCGAGTGAGTACAGTGCAGGATGGATCGAAGTGCGCATGCCGACTCCTTCAGAGAGTACAGACGGGATGGGCCATGACCGCCGCTGTTGACGTTACGGTTGACGTTGCGGTTACCGCTTGGGTGCCGCTGCGGATTACGCAGCGTTTGCCGTTACCCCAGGCGGCCATGGTGCGGGCTGTTGTTATTCGGCCACCAGCGGATTGCGCAACACGCCCAGTCCGGAGATCTCCACTTCCACCGTGTCGCCGGCCACCATGTCCAGGGTCGGCTCGTCGGTGCCCATCCAGACCACGTCGCCCGGATGCAGGGTGATGTACTGCGAAATGTCGGCAATGGTGCGGGCCACGCCGAACACCATGTCATTGGTGTTGAAGCGCGCCGCTTCCTTGCCGTTCAGCCGCACCGTGGTGACCAGGCCCTCGAGCTTCACGTCGGTGTCTATCCACGGGCCCATGGGCTTGAAGGTGTCGGCGTTCTTGGCGCGCCACAGCGTGCGGTCGGCGCGCTGCCAGAGGCGCTCGCTGACGTCATTGCCGATGGTGTAGCCGAACACGCAGGAGAGCGCATTGGCTTCGGTGAGGTGCCTGGCTTTCTTGCCGATCACCGCCACCAGCTCGCCTTCGTACTGCAGCTTGCCTGCCGAGTCCTTGGGCACCACGATGGCGTCGTCCGGGCCGATCAGCGCGTTGTTGGCGCGATAGCCGATGTGCGATTCGGTGGGCAGCGCCAGCGGCTTGCCCTCGCGCGCGGCCACCTTGCGGAAATGCGTCGGGTAGTTCACCCCCGCGGCATAGAAGGTCACCGGCACGATGGGATGCAGCAGCTTCAGTCCGGCCAGCGCCAGGCTGCGCCCGGTCTTCTTCCAGTCGTCCAGCATCTGGCCTTCGATCTCGGCCACCTGGTCGCCCTCGACGATGCCGTGGCGCGGCCCCTTGTCACTCTGGTATCGGACCCATTTCATGTGCTGCTCCTCCTGGTTGTCTGCGTGTTGTTCTTGTCTGCCTGCCGGCCCCGGTGATCAGGCCGAGGGAATGCGCTTGCCCAGCTCCTTGATGCCGTAGAAGTCCAGCACCTGCTCGAAGCGGGCGCGGTCAGGGGCGGCATGGTAGAAGCCGCGGTTGCTGGGCTTCATGCCGGCCAGCTTCTTCAGGTCGACCAGCATTTCAGCGAATTTGAAGGACGTGGCGATGCCGTCGATGACGCTGGCACCGGCGATCTGGGTGACACCCGCCTTGGCCAGCAGCAGGTTGAGCGGCATCTCGCCCGGGACGATGACATCGGCGCCGGTCTCGCGCACCAGCTTCTCGCCTTTTTCCACGATGCGGGCCACCACGCCATCCATCTTGGCCGGATCAGTCAGGCCGTCCAGCACATCCTGGAAAACCACACCGGCATGCTCGATGCCGGCAAAGCGGTCCGCCAGTCCCCAGGCGGCCAGCTGCTTGGGCCAGAAGTCCAGACGTTCCTTGATGAAGAACAGCATGCCGACTTTCTGGCCGTAGACGCCGGCGAGGTTGAAGGCGGCCTCGCCGTAACCCACCACCGGGATGTCGACGATGGTGCGGATCTCGGTGGCCATGGGGCCGGCGATGCTGGCCAGCACCATGGCGTCGAAGCCCTGCTGCTCGGCCTCGCGCCCGGCGGCGATCCACTGCAGGCCGTGCATCCAGTAGAGCACGCCATAGGCCAGGTCGGTGCCCGGGTAGTTGCTGTTGTAGGTGCCGGGGATCTGCCCATGCAGCACGACTTCGGTGTCGGGCCGCACCACTTCGCCGATGCGTTGTTTCAGGCCGTCCACGTAAGCCGGCAGGTCCTGCAGTACGGTGAAACTCTGGTGCCAGATGCGCATTGCTGCTCCTTGAGGGGTCGGACGTATTTTTTTGGGGTAAGGGTCAATCCAGGGTAATGCCTGCAGCCTTGGCGGTGGCAGCGATGCGTGTGGATTCGTCGCGGAGGTGGGCGGCATATTGTTCCGGCGTGCTGCCCACGGCTTCCCAGCCATCAGCCCTGAACTTGTCGCGAAATGACGAACCCTGAATGATGCGGACCAGATCGCGATTGAGTCGGTTGATGATCTCGGCGGGCGTTCGGGCCACGCTCAGCACCCCGGAGGAGGTGCTGGCTTCGTAGCCGGGCAGGGTCTCGGCGACGGTCGGCGTTTCCGGAGCCTGGGCGGAGCGTCTGGTGGTGCCCACGGCGAGCAGGCGCAGTTTGCCCGAGCGCACATGGGGCAGGGTCACCGGCAGGTTCTCGAAGTTGATCTGCACCTGCCCTGCGATCAGGTCGGTGATGGACTGGCCGCCGCTCTTGTAGGGGATGTGCGTGATCTGCACGCCGGCCAGGGACTTGAACTGTTCACCCGCCAGGTGGGACACCGAGCCATTGCCCGAGGACCCGTAGTTGAGTGCATTCGGTTTGGCCCTGGCCAGGGCTATCAGTTCGCGGATGTTGTTGGCGGGCGTGGACGGATGCACCACGATCACGAACGGGCTGATGGTGGCGAGCGTGATGGGCGAAAAATCATTGAGCGAATACGTCACCTTGGCCATCAGGTTCGGATTGATGGTCAGCGAACCGGGGGTGCCCATGAGCAAGGTGTATCCATCCGGTGCTGATCGAGCGACGGCCTCCGCGCCTATGGCGCCGCCGGCACCGGCGCGATTGTCGATCAGCACGGGTTGCCCCAATGCTTCGGACAAGGGTTGCGCCAGGCTGCGGCTGATGATGTCGGTGCCGCCGCCGGGAGCGAAGGGCACGACAAAGCGCACCGGTCGGGTGGGGTAGGCCTGTGCCGAGGCCGGCGTGACGTGGCTGATGAATGTCCCGGCCATCGCCAGCAAGGTCGTGAGCAATGGAAAGGCGTGAGATGTTTGCATCGGGTTTCCGTTGTGGCAGTTGGATCAGGTGCCGGTACGTTCCTTCACCCACTCGCGCACGATCTGCCGTTGCAGCTTCGAGCCGTTGGCGGCGGTGTGATAGGGCAGTGAATCGACCAGCCAGATTTCGCGTGGCACCTTGAAGTTGGCGCCGTTCTTGCGGCTGTATTCGCGCAGTTCGGCCGCGGTGGCGGTGGCGCCCGGCTTGAGTACGATGAAGGCCACCGGCACTTCGCCCAGGCGCTGGTCGGGTGCGCCGCAGGCGGCGGCATCGGCCACCGCCTCGTGGCTTTTCAGCAGGCTTTCCACTTCCTGCGGGGCGACGTTGAAGCCGCCCACCTTGAGCATGTCCTTGAGTCGGCCGACGTAGAAGATGAATCCGTCCGCGGTCTTCACCCCGAGGTCGCCGGAATGGAACCAGCCATTGCGGAAGGCGTTTTTCGTGGCCTCCGGGTCGTTGAGGTATTCGCGCGTGACGGTCTTGCCGCGCATGACGATCTCGCCGGGCTGATCCACCGGCCGGTCCTCGTCCGTCTCCGGGTCGACGATGCGGATCTCCACGTCCGGCGCCACACGGCCGCCGGGGCGCACGGCCACGTCGAAGGCGTCGTGCAGTTCATTGCGCAGGACCATGGGATTGGTCTCGGTCATGCCATAGGGATGGATGAAGCGATGCAGGCCGAGCAGCGCGCCCATGTCGCGGGCGAGGCCGGCATCCACGCCGGTGAGGAAGGCGATGGTGCCGCGCCGCTCCGGCGGATTGCGGTGGCCACGCTGCTTGAGCACGTTGATGAGTTCGCGGATCTGCACATCCACGGCATGCAGGATGGTGCAGCCTTCGTCCTGCAGCAGGTCGACGGCCTGTTCCGGCCGCCAGGCATCCTGGAAGACGAGGCAGGCGCCGCAGCCGAAAGTCGAGAGCACCTTGTTGGCGCCGCCGGAGATGCCGAAGAAGGGATACAGCGTGAGCACCTTCTCGCCCGGCCGGATGGACAGCAGTTCGCCCGCCTTCACCGAGTGCGCCAGCAGGTTGTGGTGGGTGAGGGGGACGCCCTTGGGGAAAGACGTGGTGCCCGAGGTGTAGAACAGGATGGCCACGCTGTGCGCATCGTCTTCACGCGGCGGCGTGCCTTTTTCCGCGATCAGCTTGCGACCGCGGGCCAGCAGCATTTCGGTGTCCACGGATTGCGCATGCGGTGCGGCGCCCACGCCGACGAAGCGCTGCAGTTGCGGCAGGTTGGCAAAGCGGCCGTCGGCACCGCGCGGCCCGCACACCTCGGCGATGGTGGCGGCATGGTCCTGGCCGAGGTAGTGCCCGGTGGCGATCAGGGTGCTGGCGCCGGAATGCCCCATGACGTGCTGCAGTTCACGGATCTTGAAGCGCATATTGATGGGCATGAAGGCGGCGCCCAGGCGCGTCACGGCAAACAGGTAGAGCACCCACTCGGCAAAGCTGGACAGCATCACCCCGACGCGCTCACCGGGTTGCACACCGATGTCCATGAGGCCCCACTGCAGCGCCTGCACGTCGGCCTGCATCTGCGCATAGGTCCAGCGTCCCAGCCGCTGGTCCGCGCGGGAATGGTCGCTGCCGACCATGGCGGGCACATCGGCGTGGCGCTGGCCCACTTCGTCGATGAAGCGACCGAAGGTCCAGCGGTCCAGTTCGTCCGACAGGGGCTTGATCTCGCTCATGCGCCGAAATCCCTGCCGAGCAGGTCGCGCGCAATCTGGTTCTTCTGCACTTCGCTGGTGCCTTCACCGATGCGGAAGGCGCGCGCATCGCGGTAAATCATCTCGATGGGGGATTCGGCCATGTAGCCGGCCCCACCCATGATCTGCACGGCCCGGTCAGCAACGCGGCCCAGCATCTCGGAGGCCGACAGCTTGGCCATGGAGATGGCGGTGCGCGCGGCGCTCTCGCCGCTGGCATCCATGCTGCGCGCGGTGGCATAGAGCAGGGCGCGCGATTGTTCGATTTCCAGTGCCATGTCGGCGAGCATCCATTGCAGGCCCTGGAACTTGCCCAGCGGCTGGCCGAACTGGTGCCGCACTTTCACGTGCTCGGTGACGTAGTCGAGGGCGCGCTGGGCCATGCCCACGCAATGCGCGGCTACGCCGATGCGCGCCTCGCCGATCTGCTTCAGGCCCAGGCGCAGCCCGTCGCCGGGCTTGCCCAGCACATTGGCGTCGGGCACGAAGGCATCCTTGAACAGCAGCTCGGCCACCGGATAGCCGTGCCAGCCCATCTTGGGGTGGATGCGCCCGGTGGAGAAGCCCTTGCTGCCATGCTCGACGAGGAAGGCGGTGGGCAGGTTGTCTTCGGCCGTCTTGGCAATGACGATGACCACGTCGGCGTCATCGCCGTGCGAGATGAAGTGCTTGGTGCCGTTGATCAGCCAGCCTCCCTCGGTGCGCGTGGCGCGCGTCTTCATGGCGGCAGCATCCGAGCCCGAGCCCGGTTCGGTGATGGCAAAGGCCCAGGTCATGTCGGCCTTCAGCACCGGCTCGAGGATGCGCTGTACCTGTTCGCCCTGGCAGGCCAGCAGGATCTTGGGCGGCCGGCCGACGGTGTCGGCCAGGGCCTGCGAGACATGGCCCAGTTGCTCGCGCAACACCACCTGGGCGAACCAGGGCAGGCCGGGGCCGCCGACGCTCTCGGGCATGTTGTAGGCGTAGAGGCCGACTTCCAGCGACTTCTTGCGCAGGCGCATGCGCAGCTCGTGCGGCAGGTTGTTGCTGCGATCCACGGTTTCTTCGTGGGGGTGCAGTTCCTTTTCGACGAAATGCCGCGTCAGTTGCTGCAGCTTGACCAGTTCTTCGGGTATGCCGTAGTCCATGATGGTTTTGCCTCGTTGCCTTGCCTGGTGGTTATGACGGATCCGGTGCGAAGACCGGGACCCACAGTTGCGGGTCCAGCGATGGTTCGAACCGGCATTGGACGCGCATGCCGCAGTGGAGGGCTTCCACCCGCGCGTCGACGATATTGGTGAACAGGCGCACGCCCTCGTCCAGCTCGACAAAGGCGATCACGTAGGGTGCGTCGTCCTTCAGTTCGGGATTCACCGCACGCACCACCACGCTGTAGCTGACGATGCGTCCCTTGCCGTGGGCCTGGCGCCAGCCGGCGGCCTCGTCACAGGTGGGGCAGCGTGCCCGCGCCGGCCAGTGATGGTTGTTGCAGGTCTCGCACCAGGGCAGCATGAGGCGCCCGTCCCGGGCAGATTCGAAGTGAAAGGTCGAGCTTGAACCGGCCCGTGGTGCAGGATGTTTCATGCGCCCCCCAGCAGCAGCACGCCGTGGGTGGCGAACACGCCGCCCATGCCATGGACCATGGCGATATCGACTTTGTCCAGTTGCCGGTCGCCCGCCGCGCCGCGCAATTGCACGACGGCCTCGACCAGGTGGCCCATGCCGCCGGCGCGCGCCGGGTGGCCGTGCGAGAGCAGGCCGCCATGGGTGTTCACCGGGACGATGGCATCCGCCCCTCCCGGCTCGAAGCGCCCGTCGAGGAAGGCCGGGCCGGCCCCGCCCTTGGGCACGAAGCCCAGGTCTTCCAGGTTGATCAGCATGGCGATGGTGAAGCAGTCATAGACCAGTGCGAGGTCGATGTTTTCGCGTGAAAGTCGTGCCAGGCGCAAGGCCTGGTCGAGTGCGTCCCCCGCCTTGAAGCCGGTCAGCGACTCGGCTGCCGACAGGTGCATGTGTCCGGAGGCGAAGCCGGCGCCCAGCACTTTCACGGCGTTGGCATTGCAGCGCCGGGCAATGTCGGCGGAGGTCACCACGATGGCGCCGCCGCCATCGGAGACCGGTGCGCAGTCGAGCAGCCGCAGCGGTTCGGCAATCAGCTTGCTCGCATGGTAGGCAGCAATGTCGAAGGCGTCGCGATAGTGCGCGTTCGGATGCAGGCCGGCGCAGCGCCGGTTCTGGATGGCCACTGCGGCCAGGTGCTCGGCCTGGGTGCCGTACTGCTCCATGTGCGCCCGTGCCACCAGGGCAAACATGGAAGGCACGCTGGGGCCGTAGGGGCGTTCGATGTCCGGATGAATGGGGCCGACCTCGGCCAGGTTGCCCACGTAGGCATCGCGCGAGACGCTGCCCAGGGGCATGTCCGCGGCCAGGATGAGCACGCTGCTGGCGCGCCCGCCGTCTACGAGTCCGCGGGCGACATCCACCATGGCTGCCGGGGCAGCGCCACCGGCCTCCAGGGTCCAGGCTATCGGTGGCGTGATGCCCAGGTACTCGGCCAGGCCCGTGGCATGGATGAGATAGGGATCGCTGCGTGGCGACACGGTGAGAATGGCGTCGACGTCCTGCAGTTCTAGCCCGGCATCCTGCAGCGCCAGGGTGGCGAGCTGCTCGTGCAGCGCCATGGTGTGGGGCAGATCGGATCTGCCCTGGGGCAGTTCGGCGACGCCGGCGATGACGGCCATCAGGCTTCTCCTCCGGACAGGCTGCATGCCGCCTGCCGCCGGCCGGGTGAGCCGGTCAAGGCCGGCAGGGGCGTGGCTGACAGGCTGTCCTCGTGTGGCAGGTGTGCGGGCATGGTATTCAGTGCAGGGGGCGGAGTGGCTGCTCGTGCCATCTGACGTGGCGCTAGTGCAAATATACCGCTGTCAGGGCGGCCCCGCCGGGGGGCGGGGTGTGAAAGCGTGTCAATGCAGGCCTGTTGGCTTCGCGCAACGCACCTGTCGCTGACTTCGGCGAGGTTGCTGGGATCGCTGACGTCACTGCAGGTATCCATGCCGGGCGTGTTCATGAGGCGCGCTTGGGCACGCCCTCGGGCTTCTCGCTGCCGCTGCGGTAGCGGTGCACGGCGCTTGCCGTGGCCACCAGCTTGCCCTCTTCGGTAAGGATTTCCGCGGTGGAAAAGAACAGCTTGCTGCCGGCACGCGTGCGCCTGCCGATGCCGATAATTTTTCCGGTTTTGGTCTGGCCGATGAAATGGGTGGTCAGCGATACCGTCATGCTGTAGCGGCGATGGCCTTTCACCGTGCAATACAAACCAGCCATGCTGGTGGTCAGGTCCAGCATGGTCATGAGCACGCCGCCGTGCACCACGCCCGAACCATTCAGGTGCCAGGCCTGAAGCGGCAGCGCGATGCGGCCGTGGCCGTCGGCCCACGCCTCGACCTTGCAGCCCAGTTCTTCGGCAAAACTGCCTTTTCGATCGGTAAGGGTGAGCTCGCTCATGCTGCGCTCCGCACATTGGCGCAGCGTTTCACGCGTCCAGCCTCGACGGTGAGGGTGATGTCGACCGGTTCTCCGGCGTGCAGGCGGGTGAGGGAGTACAGCGCGGCGATGATCTCCTCGGGCGCAGCAGGCAGGCCGCCTTCGAGCGCAGCCAGTTCCCGCACCGCATCTTCCAGGTCGAGGCAGGAGACGGGCAGTGCACGCACCACCCGCCGTTGCCGAGCGCCAAAGGCCGCTGCGGCGGAGAGCGACAGGATGTCGCCGAAGTCGCGATCCTTCTCCAGCGTGACGCTGAGCATCGGGCTGCTGAGGGAAGCCTCCAGTTCAACAGGCTCGATGTTCAATGCGGGGCCGGCCGGCAGCGCGACACGGCGGATCGAGGCCAGGGCGCGCAGGCACAGTTCCGGATCGGGCAGCACGGCGATGCCGTTGTCCAGCAGCAGGGCATGCGTTTCCGGCGTCAGCGGCACGCCGCAGCACACCACCAGGGCCTTGGGCGAAGTCCTGGCGAAGTCGATCAGCGACTGGGCATAGCGGTCGATCACCGGGCGGCCGAACACCATCCACACATCCACGGTGGGATCGTGGCGCAGCAATTCCAGCGTCGAGTGCAGGATCTCCGGCCGCGAGATGACGTCGGCCGAGAGGTCGACCGGGTTCTGCGAGGAGCCGTACTCGGGAATGCCGGCGTTCAGTTTTTCCTGCAGGTCTGGGGGCATCTCCGGGAGCCGCAGGCCGGCATTGATCACGTGATCGGCGATCAGTGAATTGGCACCACCGGAGGCGGACATGATGCCGACCTTGTCGCCGAGCCGGTCGCCGCAGGCGGTGATCAGCGTCATCACATAGGCGAGCTCGGCCAGCGAATGCACCTGTACCACGCCGCTCTGGCGCAGCGCACCGGCATACACGCTCCCCGAGGAGGGGTTCTTGCCGGTGTGCGACAGCGTTGAACGCACCGATTCGGGATTGTCGCCCGCCTTCACCAGTACCACGCGCTTGCCGGCCTGGCGCGCCTTTTCGGCGGCGGCCATGAAATTGCGTCCGTTCTGCACGCCTTCCATGTAGCAGACCACGGTGTGCACCCCGGGCACGCTGCTGAAGTGGCTGATGAAGTCGGCCGTCTCCAGCGTGGCCTCGTTGCCCAGTCCGATCCAGTAGTCCACGCCGATGCGGTTCAGTTGCAGCGAGGAGAAAATCAGCCCGCCGACACTGCCCGAGTGGGTGACGATGGCGACGCCACCGCGCTGGCCGGTGTCACGGCCATACCAGTCGGCAAAGGTGAGCGGCATCTTGTGCAGGAAGTTGACCATACCCACCGTGTTGGGGCCGACCACATGCATGCCGCTTTCGCGGCACAGTTTCAGCAGGCGCACATGGCGGGCGCGTCCGGCCTCGCCGGTGCGGCCCTCGCCGAAGCCACCGCTCATCAGCAGGCAGAAAGGCACGCCACGCCGGGACGCGGCTTCCACGGCATCGAAGGCCACCGCCACCGGGATCACCACCACCACCAGATCGGGCGTCTCCGGGAGTGCATCGACGTTGGGGTAGCAGGGATAGTCGTGGATCTTTTCGTAGCGCGGATTGACGGCGTAGACCTTGCCCGGAAAACCGCTCTTCCTGAGGAAGTCGATGATCATGCCCGGGATCTTCTTCGGCTCGGGCGAGGCGCCGACGATGGCGATGGAGCGCGGCTCCAGCAGGCGTTGCAGGCTCATGCGGTTTCCTACTCCTGGGTGAGTGTATCGATGGCCAGTTCCACCATCTCATTGGTGCACTCGCCGGGGAAGAACAGGATGGGCAGGTCGACGCCCGAGGCGCGCAGCCGGTCGAGCTGGGTGCGGCATTCGGCCGGCGTGCCGCACACGGCCATCTGGTCGATCATGTCGTCGGTGACGGCGGCGCGCGCCTCATCGCGCTTCTTGTCCGCCCAGGCTACGCGGATGCGCTCGACTTCCTCTGCAAAGCCGAAGCTTGAGACAAAGCTGCGGTAATGCGGGCCCATGGCGCCCAGGTACATGGCGATGTGCCGGCGCACCACGGTGCGCGCGGCTTCCCGGTCATGTGAGCAGGCGGTTTCCACCAGCGGGGCGATGGTCACGGCATTCTCGGGCCGGCCGGCGGCCTTGCAGGCGGCGCGGATCTCGGCGATGCGGGCCTGCAGCCCGCGCGCCGGGGTGAGGTAGGGAATCCAGCCGTCGCCCACGTCGGTGAGCACCTTCATGCTGGCATCGCCCAGCGCCGCCAGATAGATGGGTGGCGGTGCCTGTCGCGGGGCTACGCGCAGGCGGAAGCCCTGCATGGTGATGGTGCGGCCCTTGAAGTTCACTTCCTCGCCGGCGGTGGCGCTGCGCACCACCTGGATGATTTCACGCAGGCGCGTCACCGGCTTGTCGAAGGGGATGCCGTGGAAGTTCTCGATCACCGCCTTGGTGGAGGCGCCCAGGCCGAGGATGAGGCGGCCGGGATACAGTTCATTCAGGGTTTCCGCCGACATCGCCATGAGCCCGGGGGCACGGCTGAAGATGTTGAGGATGGCGGTGCCCAGCTTGATGCTGCGGGTTTGCGCGCCGATGTGGCTGAGTAGTACGGTGGCATCCATGCCCCAGCTCTCGGCCAGCCACACCGAATGGAAGCCCTTCTGCTCGGCAGTCTGCGCGTACCCGGCCAGGCGCTGGAGGGAATGCTCGTCGTACTCGGGGCGCAGGCAGATGCCCAGTGGTCGTGGTGCGCTCATGCGGCGTGTCCTTTAAATCGTCGGTGCGCTGGGCTTGCCCAGCAGTTCGCGCGCGATGGTGTTGCGCAGCACTTCCATGGTGCCGCCGGTGATCTGCGAGACCTTGGCGTCCATCATGAAGCGGTGCATGGACGAGGCAGTGAAACAGCCATGGCTGCCGGTGATCTGCAGGGCGGCGGTGGTGGCTTCCATGGCGGTGACGCAGGCCAGCAGCTTGGCGCGTGCCGAGGCGCCGGTGCTGCGACCGGTGGCCTGGTATTCGCGTGCAGCGACGCGAGTGAGCGCGCGCGCGCCCTGCAGGCGCGCCTCGAACTCGGCGATCTGCCAGCGCAAGCCCTGGAAGTCGGTGACCACGTTGTCACCCACGTTGCGCTCGCGGGCGAAGGCGATGCAGGCCTGCAATGCGCCTTCGGCGATGCCTATGCACTTGGCGGCATTGCCGATGCGGGTGAGGTCGAAGGACTTGAAGAAGACATGGTAGGCGCCGCCGTCACCGGCCAGCAGACTCTCCGGCCCGACGCGGCAATCGCGAAAACCCACTGCCGACATGGGCAGGCCGCGCAGGCCGATGATGCCGCGCTTCTCGATGACGCGAAAGCCCGGGTTGGCGGTGTCCACGAGGAAGGTGCTGATGCCGCCCGGTGTCTTGGCAAAGACAAGACAGATCTGCACGTGTTCGGGGATGTGCACCTCGGTCTTGTCGCCATTGATGATCCACTCGTCGCCATCCTTCACGGCGGTGGTCTTCATGTCTTCCATCTTGGAGCCGGAGGTGGCTTCGGTGATGCCGGTGATGGAGAAGCTGCGCCCGTCAGCGAGCAGCGGCAGGTAGTGTGCCTTCTGCTCCGGCGTGGCAAAGGACAGGATGGCCATCACCGTCTGCTGCAGCAGGTTGAGGCCGGCGCCCAGGCTGCCATCGACGCGGGAAATTTCCTCGACGACGATGGAATGTTCCATGGCGCCGCCGCCCATGCCGCCATATTCCTGCGGGATCACCACGCCAGGGAATTTTCCCTCGCCCATGCGCCGCCACAGGGTGGCATCCCAGCGCTGGTTGAGGCTGCGCTCATCGGCGCTGGGCGCAATCTCGGTTCGGGCGAATTCACGCACCTCGGCCTTGAGCCGGAGTTGCTCGGGAGTCAGTTCGAAATCCATGGCGGGTCCTGCGGGTAAGGTGGAAGTGGTCGGAAAGGCGGCGGGCCGCAGACGGCCGCCCCAAGGGCAAGGGCAACGGCCAGCCGCCTGTGAGTTGCGACGGGGAGCGTCTGCTTCAGTTGTCCAGCTTGATGTTGAGTTGCTTCATCAGCTTGGCAAGTTTCTGCACTTCGTTGCGCGTATAGGCGGTGAATGCCTGCTGGGACATGCTGCGCGGTTCGCCGCCCAGGCTGCGGAAACGCTCGCTGACTTCCGGCGAGGCGAGCACCTTGGTCAGCACGCCGTGGATGCGGACTTGCGCTGCGGCGGGGGTGCCTGCGCGCATGTACAGGCCATACCAGCTGCCGGTTTCGGCGTTGACGCCCTGCTCGATGGCGGTGGGTAGATCGGGAATCTGGGTGGAGCGCGCCTTGCTCATCAGCGCGAGGCCGTGCACCAGCCCCGACTTGATGGCAGGAATGGCGGCGGTGGAGCCGCCGATCACGTATTCGATGTGGCCGCCCGCCAGATCATTCATGGCGGGTGCCACGCCCTTGTAGGGGACGTGCACGGTGTCGATGCCGGCGGCCTGGTTGAAGATTTCCGATGACAGGTGCACGGACGTCCCGACGCCGGTGCTGCCGTAGCGGATCTTGCCGGGGTTGGCCTTGCCGTACTTCACCAGGTCCTGCAGGTTGGCAAACTTGCCGCTCTTGTTGGCCATCAGCACCTGGGCGCCGGAGTAAACGATGGAGATCGGTGTCAGGTCGCGCAGCAGGTCGTAGGACAGCTTGCGGCCGCTGGCTGCGTTGATCGCGCCGGCGTCACCACTCAGCAGCAGGGTGTATCCGTCAGTGGCGGCGGTGGCCGCTTCATTGACGCCGATCACGGTGCCGGCCCCGTCGCGGTTGACGATGAGGATGGGCTGGCCCAGTTCGCGGCTCATGGGTTCGGATACTGCGCGACCGATGATGTCGGCTGCGCCACCCGGTGCAAAGGGGACGATCAGCCGCAGCGGGCGCGAGGGATAGTCCTGCGCCTGCAGGGGCGTGGCCAGCAGCAGGGCGGCGGTGCTGCCGATCACGGCGGCGCCCAGGGAAAGGTGTTTGCGCAGGTGCTTCATGTTGACTCCTGATCTGGATCGGTAAGGCGGATGCGGATATGGCGGGATGGCGGTCGTCCCCTCATTCGAGCATGAAACGTTCTATCAGTTCGGCCAGTCGCTCCGGCTGGTCGTGGTGGATGTTGTGGCCCGAGTCGTCGACGGTTTCGATCTGCAGGTCGCGGTAGCAGGACTTGCGGTCCTCCAGCGCCTGGGGGTTGGCGGCAAAGCGCTCCATCAGCCCGGACTGTCCGCCGGCAATCCACAGCACCCGGGCCTGGGTCTGGGTCCAGCAGTCCAGCACGTCATCCACCGTGTAGGGCAGGGGATTGATGCGCTTGTGCGCCGGGTCGGCGCGGCGCACCACGCTGCCATCGGCTTCCTGCTTGCCCCAGTGCTGTACGAAGAAGGCGGCGCGCTCGTCGGTGAGGCGGTGGTTCTCGGC
>CAIPGJ010000858.1 GCA_903864555.1 uncultured Pseudomonadota bacterium
GATCCGCTGCATTGACGCTCCGCCGCTGCAGGGAGTAGCTTTGGGACATCAGACGCAAAGGTGCATGCGGATATGCAAACAGGCATCGCGTCCCCGGAACAACAAGCAACGGAGGAGTCAACATGGTTCGTCATACATCGCTGGGCTCGGTGGCAGTTTCGCTGGCCCTGCCACTGTCGCTGTCCTTATCCCTGTCCCTGTCATCGGCAACGCTGCATGCTCAGGCCGCTTACCCGGCCAAGCCGGTGCGCATCATCGTGCCCTATGCCGCAGGCGGATCCCCGGATACTTTTACGCGCATCTTGGTGAAGAGTCTGGAGCCGCGACTGAAACAACCGGTGCTGGTGGAGAACAAGCCCGGCGCCAACAGCGTGCTCGGCATGGCCTATACCGCCAAGCAGGCGCCGGATGGCTACACCATCACCTATGCCACCAATTCGGGGCTGTCATCGGCACGGGCCCTGTTCAAGAACCTTAGTTACGATCCGATCAATGATTTCTCCGGCATCATCCTGGCGCAGGATGCCTACTTCGCGCTGATGGTGCGCAATGAAGAGAAGGGCACCAGCTTCGCGCAGTACCTGGAAAAAATGCGCAGGAACCCGGAGAAGTATTCCATCGGCGGGGCCAGCACCACCATGGAAATCCTGAACAAGATGATCGAGACCTCGGCCAAGACCTCGCAGGCCTATGCGCGCTACGCCAATCCGGCGATTCAGGTGAGCGACCTGCTGGGCGGGCGCCTGGGCGGCATCATCCACACCATGAATGCCTCGATCAACATGCATCGCTCCGGCCAGGCCCATGCGATTGCCGTCAGTGCGCCCGAGCGCCTGGCCACACTGCCCGATGTACCGACCATGGTCGAAACCCTCCCCGGGGTGACCATATCGACCTGGACGGGGTTCTGGGCGCCGGCCAAAACGCCACGCCCCATCGTCGATTATCTCTACCAGCAGTTTGCCGAGGCGCTCAAGCACCCCGAGGCGGTGAAGTACAGCGAGAACGTCGGCAAGGCCCTGGCCATGCCGCCTGCGGAACTGGATGCCTTCGTGCGCAAGGAAGAAGCCCGCTGGATGGCGTTGGCAAAAGCCGCAGGCATCTCGCCCGAGTGATGCAGGTTCAGCCGAGGATGGCCGTGGCCGCGGCCAGTCCCTGGCGCACAGCGGTTTCCAGCGTCGCCGGATAGTCGCAGTCGATATAGTCACCGGCGAGCAGCAGGCCGGGAAGCGCTGTCTGCATGGCCGGACGCAGCACCCCGGCATCACAGGCATAAGTGGCCCGTTTTTCCGTGATGACGCGGCTCCAGGTCGGGGCCGGCAGTCCGGCCATCGCCTGTACTGCGATTTCCTTGTGCACGTGCGCAGCCAGTTCGCCCTGATCCAGGTCGCGATGACGGCCATCGGCGCTGATGACGGCTGCGAACAAACCGGGTTGCCCGCCCAGCTGTCCGCGATCGAACAGCCATTGCACCGT
This sequence comes from uncultured Pseudomonadota bacterium, assembly GCA_903864555.1. The sequence continues at coordinate 1,477 of CAIPGJ010000858.1, forward strand.
CCCGGTCAGGCCCAGCATGGGGCAGGGCAGTTGTGCCGTCTCCGGATACTGCAGGTAGCAGGTGACGATGGGCTGGTAGCGCAGTGCTTCGATCAGTGCGCGCGTGGTGGAAAGCCGAGGATGGTCCAGCAGGGCCGCTGCGTGCTGTGGCGCCGTCGCAAGGATGACGTGGCTGTAGTCCTCAGCTTCGTCGTTGATGTGGAACGTGGACTTGTCCGCGTCGTGGCTGATCCGGTGTACGGCCACGCCCAGCCGTATGCGGCCCTTGTGCAGCTCGATGTGGCGTGCTGCGGGTTCAGGTAACAGATCACCCAGGTCGGTGCGCGGGATGAGCAGGTCGCTGTCGCTGCGGCTGCCGGCGAGGCTGTCTCGCAGCACCGCGGCAAACACGCGTGCCGATGCGCTGGCGATGGGCGTATTCAGGGCCGAAACGCACAGGGGCTCCCAAAGGTGGCGGGTGGCCGTGTCGGACTGGCGATGTTGCGCCAGCAGTTCACCCACGGTCTGTTGTGGTGGCAATTCGAAGCTGCAGGCCTTGAGTGACTGCATCATGCGGGCGGCAGCGAGCCGCTCGGTCCAAGTCAGCCCCTTGGCGCCAGCCAGGGCCCAGCCCAGATGCAGGGGAGCGGGCAGTTTTGGCGCACGCATGCGGAAGCCGTCGGCATAGCGCAGGTCGAGCGGCCCGCGCAGCAGCACGGTTTCCGGGTCGGCGCCCAACTGGCGCAGCAGGTTCAGGGTTGCGCTGTAGGCGCCGATCAGGATGTGCTGGCCGTTGTCCAGGTGTTGCCCTTCGATGCTGACGCGCCGGGCGCGACCGCCGAGCTGGCGCGAAGCTTCGAACACGGTGACCGGCAGGCCGGCGGCGCAGAGGCGCATCGCCGCAGCCAGTCCTGACCATCCGGCGCCGATGATGGCAATCTGTTTCAAGGGATTATCAGCCGCTTACTAAAATGATCAATTTGGAATGATTGCCATTGTCTTCAATAAGCAATAAGACAGATTGTGATCATCATCTCAGGCCCGGATCCAGGTCCGCCAGGCAATCCACAGCTTGCGCAGCGGCGTCAGCCGGGTGCGTTGCTTGAGCACGGGGTAACCATCCCGCTCGATCTCCTCGAGCAGGGTGCGATAGATCGCGGCCATCACCAATCCCGGTCGCTGGGTGCGTCGATCCTCGGCTGGCAGGGCCGCCATGGCGTCGGCATAGCACTGGCGGGCGCGCTCGCCCTGGAAGGCCATCAGTCTGGTGAAGTCCTCGGTCTGGCGACCGTTGAGCAGGTCCGCGGCCTTGACGTTGAACTGCTTCAATTCGTCCATGGGGATGTAAATGCGGTTGTTGCGCGCATCCTCGCCGACATCACGGATGATATTGGTGAGCTGAAAGGCAAGCCCCAGCTTCGCGGCGTAGTCGAGGGTGCGCGAATCGCGATAGCCGAAGATGCCTGCCGCCAGCAGTCCAACCACGCCGGCCACGCGATGGCAGTAGAGCTTCAGGTTGGTGTAATCGAGGTAGCGGCTCTGGGTCAGGTCCATCTCCATGCCGTCCATGATGTCATCGAGGCGTTCGCGGGTGATGCCGTAGTCGACGATGGCCGGTTGCAGTGCACGGGTCACCGGATGCTGGGGATTGCCGGCAAACAACTGCGCCACTTCATTACGCCACCAGGCGAGTTTGGTGCGTGCCACGCCGGGATCCGAGGGCTCATCGACGGCGTCATCGACTTCCCGGCAGAAGGCGTAAAGCGCTGTAATGGCGCGCCGCCGCTCCATGGGCAGGAACAGGAAAGAGTAGTAGAAGCTCGAGCCGCTTTGCGCCGCTTTCTGCTGGCAGTATTCGTCTGGGGTCATCTTGTTGTAATGGTTGCGGGTTTGGGTATGGCATTCGGCCGCCATCTTACTTCGGGTTGGCGGCGTGGTCGCGCCATTACGTCACTCTGTCACTTCGTCACTGCGCCACTGTGCCAATAGTTCATCAGGCCTTCATCCACGCCGCCCGCCACAGCATCAGTGGCCAGTCGAAGGCGCCGAGCGTGGGGCGGTGATTGAAGACATCGTAGTTGACCCGGCGCAGCCGGTCGGTGATGCGCAGTCCGCCCTGCACGATCATCTTCAGTTCCAGGCCGATGCGGCCGCCCAGGGTGCAGGCCAGGGGGGCGCCGTATTCGAGCATGCCGCGCGCCCGGTCGACCTGGAAGCGCATCAGCCTGCGCCAGGGGTCCCCGGATTCGCCACGACCGATCTGTGCTTCGCTGACACCGAATGAGGCGAGCTCGTCCTGCGGCAGATAGATTCGATCCTTGCGGAAGTCGATGGCCACGTCCTGCCAGAAATTGATGAGTTGCAGGGCCGAGCAGATGGCATCCGACCGGGCGAGGTTTTCCGGTCGAGCGGCACCATATAGATGCAGCATCAGACGTCCGACCGGATCGGCGGAGCGGGCGCAGTAATGCATGACTTCGCCGAAATCGGCATAACGGGGCTTCACCACGTCCTGGGAGAAGGCGTCCAGCAGGTCGTGGAAGGGCTTGTAGGGCAGGCTGAACCGGGCGATGACGTCGGGGAGGGGGGCAAATACCGGGTGGGTCGAGGGGGCACCGGCCTCCAGTCGGCGTAATTCCTGCCGATAAGCATCCAGTTGCGCCAGGCGTTCGGCGGCCGGCGCATCGCCCTCATCGGCAAAATCGTCTGCAGTCCTGGCAAAGCGGTAGATGACAGCCACCGGGGGGCGCAGGTGCGCCGGGAGGAGCAGCGAGGCGACCGGGAAATTCTCGTAATGGCCGACCGATATCTCGGGGGTGGGCATGAAAAAGCGCTGAATCCGGGCAAAAGCCCTAATTTTCAAGGGGTTTCGTAAGCTTCGGCTGACAGTATAGGGGGGCATGGGGTAAAATGGCAGCGCTATTTGCAGTGTTTAGTGTTTAGTAGCCCATGCTCGGGGTGTCTGCCTAACTCCTGGCATGGTGCGGTCTGACAAGGCCGGAAAACGCGGCCGGAACTGCACCGGGACGGGCGAGGGTGGCGGAATTGGTAGACGCACTGGATTTAGGTTCCAGCGCCTTACGGCGTGGGGGTTCGAGTCCCTTCCTTCGCACCATCGCAGATGGCAGCCCTCCGGGGTCTGCCGGGATGCAGGCCGGAGCGGGTTGCCGGTTCAAACGAGAAGAGGGCAGGAGCCCTCGCACCTGTAACGTTTTTTGGACATAGCATGCAAACCAATGTGGAAACCCTGAGCCAGCTCGAGCGCCGCATCACCATGGCTGTCCCGGCTGACGACATCAACAAGCAAGTCGAGCAGCGTCTGAAGCAGCTTTCGCGCACCGTGCGCATGGCCGGCTTCCGGCCCGGCAAGGTCCCGCTCAAGATGATCGAGCAGCAGTACGGCCCGCAAGTTCGTTCCGAGGTCCTGGGCGATGCTGTCCAGAAAGAATTCAATGATGCGGTGACCGCGCAGAACCTGCGCATCGCCGGCAACCCCAAGATCGAACCCGAGCCGAATGCCGGCGACGGCAAGATCGCCTTTCGCGCGACCTTCGAGGTTTATCCGGAAGTGAAGCTGGGCGACATCTCCGGCGCGAAGATCGAGCGTTCGGTGGTCGAGGTGGCCGAGGCCGACGTGGAGAAGACGGTCGACATCCTGCGCAAGCAGCGCACCTCCTATGACGAAGTGACTCGCGCTTCGGTTTCCGGCGATCGTGTCACGGCTGACTTCATCGGTCGCATCGATGGCGTCGAGTTCCAGGGCGGCAAGGGCAGCGGCGTGACCATTGTCCTTGGTGAAGGGCGCATGCTGCCGGACTTCGAGAAGGGGCTGACCGGCATGTCGCCTGACCAGTCCAGCACCTTTGACGTGAGCTTCCCGGCCGATTACGCCGGCAAGGAGGTCGCCGGAAAGACCGCTGCCTTCGAGACTACCGTGACAAAAGTGGAAGCTCCCAAACTGCCGGAAGTGGATGTGGAGTTTGCAAAATCCCTCGGGGTTGCAGACGGCGACGTGGCCAAGATGCGCCAGGAAATCCGCACCAATGTCGAGCGGGAAGTGAAGCGCCGGATCGACGCCGAGACCAAACAGAATGTCATGCAGGCCATCATCGATGCCAACCCGGTCGAATTGCCCAAGGCACTCGTCGAGATGGAGACCCAGCGCATGGTGGAATCGACACGTGCCGACCTGCAGGCACGTGGTTTCAAGCTCGAGCAGATGCCCATCGATCCCACGGTGTTCGAGACCCAGGCCAAGCGCCGCGTCACCCTCGGTCTGATCCTAGCCGAGCTGGTGAAAGTCAATGAACTGAACCCCAAACCAGACCAGATCAAGGCGCTCATCGAAGAGTACGCCCAGACCTATGAGCAGCCGGGCGAGGTGGTAAGATGGATTTATTCAGAGTCGCAGCGTCTGTCCGAGTTCGAAGGCCAGGCGATCGAGTCGAACGTGGTGGCGTGGGTCCTGGGCAAGGCGAAGGTAGAGGACAAGGCCGTGGCATTCGATGAGTTGATGAGCAGGCCCGCGTGACCGGAACGGTCTCCACGGAGTCTCTACCGCGGCTGTCTCAGTTCATCCTGAACGCCGCGGCATGCCGGCAATCGAACCCACTATCTGCAGCATTCAAGGAGTCCTCGGCATGAGCAATATCACCTGGGAATCGCCCTTTTCACCGTCGGCAGGGGCTTCCGCGACGAGCGCTTCGGCGCTGGAGACCAGCAACCTGGGCCTGGTGCCCATGGTCATCGAACAGAGCGGCCGTGGCGAGCGCGCCTACGACATCTACTCTCGCCTGCTGCGCGAGCGCGTGGTCTTCCTGGTCGGTCCGGTCAACGAGGTGACGGCCAACCTGATCGTCGCCCAGTTGCTGTTCCTGGAGTCGGAAAATCCGGACAAGGACATCTTTTTCTACATCAATTCCCCAGGCGGCTCGGTTTCTGCCGGCATGGCGATCTACGACACCATGCAGTTCATCAAGCCGGATGTGTCCACGCTGTGCGTGGGCCAGGCGGCCAGCATGGGGGCGCTGCTGCTGTGCGCCGGCGCCAAGGGCAAGCGTTATTGCCTGCCCAATTCCCGCGTCATGATCCACCAGCCGCTGGGCGGATTCCAGGGCCAGGCTTCGGATATAGAGATCCACGCCAAGGAGATTCTGTTCCTCAAGCAGAAGCTCACCGAGATCATGGCGAAGCACACCGGCCAGCCGGTGGAAAAACTGGGGCGTGACACGGACCGTGACAATTTTCTGTCAGCCGAAGAGGCCATGACATATGGGTTGATCGACAAGGTCCTGACCTCACGCGCCGAGGTTGCGGCATAATTTGGATGTCAGGGTCATTGTGAACACGATGGAGGCCGATTAATGACGGAAAAATCACTCGGCGAGAAACTGCTGTACTGCTCCTTCTGTGGCAAAAGCCAGCATGAGGTCAGGAAGCTTATCGCCGGTCCATCCGTATTCATCTGTGACGAATGCATCGAGCTTTGCAATGACATCATTCGTGAGGAAAGCACTACCGACAAGGGCGGCAAGCCGACCAAGTCCGATCTGCCGACCCCGAAGGAAATCTGCGAGATCCTCGATGAGTACGTCATCGGCCAGGAGAAGGCCAAGAAGATACTGTCGGTTGCGGTCTACAACCACTACAAGCGGCTGAAGCACCTTGCCAAGACCGACGAGGTGGAGCTGGCAAAGTCCAACATACTGCTGGTCGGCCCGACCGGTTCTGGCAAGACGCTGCTGGCGCAGACGCTGGCGCGGCTGCTCAACGTGCCCTTCGTCATTGCCGATGCGACTACGCTGACCGAGGCTGGCTATGTCGGCGAGGACGTTGAGAACATCATCCAGAAGTTGCTGCAGAACTGCGACTACGATGTGGACAAGGCCAAGCGTGGCATTGTCTACATCGACGAGATCGACAAGATCTCGCGCAAGTCGGACAACCCGTCCATCACCCGCGACGTGTCGGGCGAAGGTGTCCAGCAGGCCCTGCTCAAGCTCATCGAAGGCACCATTGCCTCGGTGCCGCCGCAGGGCGGACGCAAGCACCCGAACCAGGATTTTGTCCAGGTCGACACCACCAATATCCTGTTCATCTGTGGTGGCGCCTTCGACGGCCTGGAGAAGATCATCCGCAACCGCTCCGAGAAAAGCGGCATAGGCTTTGGCGCGGATGTGCGCAGCCTCAGCAATTCCAAGGACATCGGGCAGATCCTGCGCACGGTCGAGCCTGAAGATCTGATCAAGTTCGGCCTCATCCCCGAATTCGTCGGCCGCCTGCCGGTGGTGGCGACGCTCGAGGAGCTTGACGAGAAATCGCTGATCCAGATCCTTACCCAGCCCAGGAATGCGCTGATCAAGCAGTACCAGAAGCTGTTCTCGATGGAAGGCGTGGATCTGGAAGTGCGGCCGACTGGCCTCAGCGCGATCGCGCGCAGGGCGCTGATGCGCAAGGCCGGGGCCCGCGGGCTGCGGTCCATCCTCGAGCAGGTGCTGCTGGAAACCATGTTTGATCTGCCGACCATGGAAAATGTCAGCAAGGTCGTGGTGGACGAGTCCATGATTCTTGGCGAAGGCAAGCCGCTGCTGATCTACGCGGAGCAACCCAAAGTCGCGGGTTCCATCTGATGCTGGCAGACGGCCCGGCGGCATCGTTCCTCCGGGCTATTTCACCTGTTTCGGCAATATTTTTCGTATTGCCCCATCCTGCCCGTTGATATTTGCGGTGTGCGCCGCAATATGCGTTTCATAGATCTCTTATAGGAACACCATGGCCAGCGAAATCGATTCCCCAGAGTCCCTACAACTCCCGCTGCTTCCATTGCGGGACGTGGTGGTGTTCCCTCACATGGTCATCCCCCTGTTCGTGGGGCGGCCGAAGTCCATCAAGGCCATGGAAATCGCCATGGAGGCCGGCAAGTCCATCCTCCTGGTGGCGCAACGATCGGCGGCCAAGGATGAGCCTTCCGACGAGGATCTGTACAAGATTGGCTGCATCTCCAATATTCTGCAGATGTTGAAACTGCCCGATGGCACCGTGAAGGTGCTGGTCGAGGGTTCCCAGCGCGCCCGTATCCAGAATGTCGAGGATGCGCGCACCCATTACGTAGCCGACGCCTTTCCGGTGGCGCACGACGCCAGCGAGAACACCGAGGTCGAGGCGATGCGCCGCGCCCTGATCGCGCAGTTCGACCAGTACGTGAAGCTCAACAAGAAGATTCCTCCGGAAATCCTCACGTCCCTCGCCGGCATCGACGAGGCCGGCCGGTTGGCCGACACCATCGCTGCGCACCTGCCGCTCAAGCTGGAGCAGAAGCAGGAAGTGCTGGAGATGTTCGACGTCAAACAGCGCCTCGAGCACCTGCTGTCGCAGCTCGAGACCGAAATCGACATCCTGCAGGTGGAAAAACGCATCCGCGGGCGCGTCAAGCGCCAGATGGAGAAGAGCCAGCGCGAGTACTACCTGAACGAGCAGGTCAAGGCCATACAGAAGGAACTGGGCGAGGGCGAGGACGGCGCCGATCTGGAAGAGATGGACAAGCGCCTAAAGGCCGCGCGCATGCCCAAGGAAGCAAAGAAGAAGGCTGATTCCGAGCTGAAGAAGCTGCGCCTGATGTCGCCGATGTCGGCCGAGGCGACGGTGGTGCGCAACTACATCGAGACCCTGATCAATTTGCCCTGGAGGAAGAAGAGCAAGATCTCCAAGGACATCGCGGCGGCCGAGAAGATCCTCGACACTGACCACTATGGCCTGGAGAAGGTCAAGGAACGCATCCTCGAGTATCTTGCCGTGCAAAGCCGCGTTGACAAGATGAAGGCGCCGATCCTGTGCCTGGTGGGGCCACCCGGCGTCGGCAAGACCTCGCTCGGGCAGTCGATTGCCAAGGCGACCAACCGCAAGTTCATCCGCATGTCCCTGGGTGGCGTCCGTGACGAAGCCGAGATCCGCGGCCATCGTCGCACCTATATCGGCTCCATGCCCGGCAAGCTGCTGCAGAACATGAGCAAGGTCGGGGTGAAGAATCCGCTGTTCCTGCTCGATGAAGTGGACAAGATGGGCATGGATTTCCGCGGAGACCCGTCATCCGCCCTGCTGGAAGTGCTCGATCCGGAGCAGAACCACACCTTCGTCGATCATTACATCGAGGTCGAGTACGACCTGTCCGAAGTGATGTTCGTCGCCACCTCGAACACGCTCAATATTCCGCCGGCGCTGCTGGACCGGATGGAAGTGATACGGCTGTCGGGCTACACCGAGGACGAGAAGGTCAACATCGCCCAGCGCTACCTGCTGCCCAAGCAGATGAAGAACAACGGCCTGAACAAGGACGAGCTGCAGGTCAGCGAAAGCGCCATCCGCGACATCCTCCGCTACTACACGCGAGAGGCTGGCGTTCGTTCGCTGGAGCGCGACCTGTCCAAGATCGCGCGCAAGGTCGTGAAGATCATCATGACCAAGGCCAAGGACACACGCGTTTCGGTTACGCCGAAGAATCTCGACAAGTTCCTCGGCGTGCGCAAGTACAGCTTTGGCATGGCGGAGAAGGAAAACCAGGTCGGGCAGGTGACGGGTCTGGCCTGGACCGAGGTCGGCGGCGAGTTGTTGACCATCGAGGCTGCGCTGATGCCCGGCAAGGGCAAGATCGAGCGCACCGGCAAGCTGGGCGAAGTGATGCAGGAGTCCATCGCCGCAGCGCTGACCGTGGTGCGCAGCCGCTCGGAACGTCTGGGTCTTGCCCTGGATGCCTTCGAGAAGCAGGACATACACATCCACCTGCCGGAAGGGGCAACCCCGAAGGATGGCCCGAGTGCCGGCGGTGCCATTACCACGGCCATGGTGTCGGTCCTCACTGGCATACCGGTGCGTGCCGATGTCGCCATGACGGGCGAGATCACGCTGCGCGGCGAGATCCTTGCAATTGGCGGCCTCAAGGAGAAGCTGCTGGCTGCGCTGCGCGGCGAGATC
>CAIPGJ010000859.1 GCA_903864555.1 uncultured Pseudomonadota bacterium
AATCCGCTGCATGCGCGGCATCTGGTGGCCCCGGATGAGGCAAGTCCCTACGCGCCTTCCTCGCGGCTATTCCTCGATCCGTTGTACATCGAGGTTGCCGCCGTCGAAGGCTATGCCGACTGTGCCGGGGCCGCGGCTGTGGTGGCCGATCCCGCATTCCAGGCACGGGTGGCAGCGGCACGCGAGTCGCGCCTGGTGGATTACGCCGCAGTCACCGCGCTCAAGTTGCCGGTGCTGCAGCAGCTGTACCACGGGTTCAGGCAGACCGCGGCCGACCCCGCCTCTGCCCACGCCCATGCAAAGGTCCGCGCCTTCGACGAATTCAGGCGGGCCGGCGGCGAAGCGCTGGCACGGTTTGCCGAATTCGAAGCGCTGCGCTTGCATCTGCAGCGCACCACCGGCCGGACCGAGGCCTGGCAGGGGTGGCCTCAGGCCTGGCGCGATCCTGCCTCGGCCCAGATGCAGCGCTTCCGCATCGAAGCGGCCGAAGCCATCGGCTTTCAGGCCTGGCTGCAGTGGGTGGCCTCGCAGCAACTGCACCGCGCGGCACAGGCGGCCGCCTCCGCCGGCATGGCCATCGGCCTGTACCGCGACCTCGCGGTGGGTGCGGCCAGCGACAGCGCCGAGACCTGGGGCGGGCAGGACCTGTTTGCACACGGCATCAGTGTGGGTGCGCCGCCGGACATGCTCAACCGGCAGGGCCAGTCCTGGGGGCTGCCGCCGTGGAATCCGCAGGCGCTGGCACGCCAGGGATACGCCGCCTTTCGCGACCTGCTGGCGGCCAACATGCAGGACGCAGGCGCGCTGCGCATCGATCACGTGATGGCCTTGATGCGCTTGTTCTGGATACCGCAGGGCATGAGCGGAGCCGATGGCGGCTATGTGCGCAACGCCTTCGAGGCACTTACCACCATCCTCGCGCTGGAGAGCGTGCGCCATCGCTGCATGGTGATCGGCGAGGATCTGGGCTCGGTGCCCGATGGGCTGCGCCCGCGCCTGCATGCGCTGGGCCTGCTGTCCTATCGCGTGCTGGTCTTTGAACGGCACTGGCAGACCGATGGCCGCTTCTGTCTGCCAGAGGAGTATCCGCCGCAGTCGCTGGCCACCGTGGCCACGCACGACATGCCCACCATGAGCGAATTCTGGACGGGCGGAGACATCGAGCGCCGCGCGCAGCTCGGCCTGTTTGCCGGCGCCGATCCGCAGCAGCAGCGTGATGAAGATGCCGCGCGTCGCCGGGCGGAGCGCAATGGCATGCTGCGCCTGCTGGGTGAATGCGGCTTGTCACCGGTGGATCCGCAGGAACCCGGCGCGGTCGTGGACAGTCTGCATGCGGCGGTCGCGCGCACCCGCTCCATGCTGGCCGTGGTGCAGCTGGATGACCTGATCGGTGAAATGGAGCCGGTGAACGTGCCCGGCACCTACCGGGAGTACCCGAACTGGCGGCGCAAGCTGTCGCTGCCTCTGGAGGACATTCTGAGCGACCCGCGCTGGGCCAGGCTTGCCACGGTGATGCGCGAAGCCGGACGTGCCTGAGCAGGGGGCGACTGACCCGGCCGTGCCGCCTCAGCCCAGACGATCGAGCCCCTCAGGCCAGCCGGTCGAGCCACTCAGGCCAGCCGGTCGAGCATGTCCTGGGTCACCAGGGTGACGCCGTTTTCCGTGCGTTCGAAGCGCCGCGCATCCTCGACGGGGTCTTCGCCGATGACCATGCCCTGCGGGATGATGCATCCCCGATCGATCACCGCCTTGGTCAGGCGTGAGTGACGCCCGACCTGGACACCGGGCAGCAGGATGGACTCGCTCAGCTGGCAGTAGGAATTGATTCGGCAGCGTGAAAACAGCAGCGATCGATCAATGTGCGAGCCGGAGACGATGCAACCGCCGGACACCAGCGAATCCACGGCCATGCCGCGCCGGTCGTCGCGGTTGAAGACGAACTTGGCCGGGGGCAGTTGTTCCTGATGGGTCCAGATGGGCCAGCGTGTGTCATACATGTCCAGCTTGGGTTCGACTGCCGTGAGGTCTATGTTGGCCTCCCAGTAGGCATCGATGGTGCCAACATCACGCCAGTAGGGCTCGCTGGCATTGTCCGTGGTGACGCAGCTGTCGGCAAAGTGGTGGGCAGCGGCCACGCCTTCGCGCACCGCCTGCGGAATGATGTCCTTGCCGAAATCGTGGCTCGAGCCCGGATCGGCCATGTCGCGCGCGAGTGACTGATAAAGGTAGGCGGCGTTGAACACATAGACACCCATGCTGGCCAGGGCCATGTCGGGCCGTCCCGGCATGGCCGGCGGATGGGCCGGCTTCTCCTGGAAATCGGTGATGCGGCTGGAGCCATTGACCGCCATCACGCCGAAGCTGCCTGCATCCTTGATCGGCACCTCGATGCAGGCCACGGTGCACTGAGCGCCCTTCTCGACGTGGTCGAGCAGCATCAGCGAGTAGTCCATCTTGTACACGTGGTCACCGGCCAGGATCAGGATGTACTCCGGGTGGTCGTCGCGGATGATGTCCAGGTTCTGGAACACCGCATCGGCGGTGCCGCGATACCAGGATTCCTCCGAGATGCGCTGCTGCGCCGGGAGCAGGTCGATGTGTTCGTTCAACTCGCTCTTCATGAACGACCAGCCCCGCTGCAGGTGGCGCAGCAGGCTGTGAGATTTGTATTGCGTGGCCATGCCGATCCTGCGCACCCCCGAATTGAGGCAGTTGGACAGGGCGAAATCGACGATGCGGAACTTGCCGCCGAAGTAGACCGCCGGC
>CAIPGJ010000860.1 GCA_903864555.1 uncultured Pseudomonadota bacterium
CGCCTTCGGCGGCGATGCCGGCAACGTGACCATCTTCGGGCAGTCCGGCGGCGGCTCCAAGGTGGCTGTACTGATGGCCATGGCGGAGGCGAAGGGTCTGTTTCACAAGGCCGTGGTGCAGAGCGCCTCCTCGCTCATCCGCATGGCTGCACCCGAAGAGGCCGCCCGTTGCACCCATGCATTGATGAATGAACTGGGCATGGCGGGCAGGGGTCCGTCCGCGCTGCAGGATGTCCCTGCGGCCACGCTGCTGGCGGCGCGCAAGCGGGCGGTTGCAACGGCCGGTGACAACTTCCGTCCGGTGGTGGACGGACGCAGCCTGGTCTTGCATCCCTTCGACCCCTCCGCGCCAGCCGCCTCGGCGGACGTTCCGCTGCTCATCGGCACCTGCGAGACCGAGCTGACGTTCGCCCTGGGCGTGAATCCCGGCAACTTCACGCTGTCGGAAGATGAGGCACGGCAAAGGGTAAGCAAATTTGTTGGTGTCGATGAGGCGCAGGCTGCAACCCTCATGCGCCGTTTTCGCGCCAGCCGGCCATCGGCATCGCCCAGCGACGTCATGGTTGCCGTCATGAGCGAGCACATGTACCGGCGCAATGACATCCTAGCCGCCGAGCGCAAGGCTGCCGAGGTCGCCGCCGGTGGCGCTCCCGTCTACATGTACCTGTTCAATTGGAAAACGCAGGCGGTGAAGGGCATGCTCAAGACGCCGCACACGATGTGCATACCCTTTGTCTTCGGAACGGTCGATGCCGCCGCCGAGATGCTGGGCAATGGGCCCGAGCGGCACATCCTGTCTGACCGCGTCATGGATACCTGGCTCGCCTTTGCCCGCACCGGCAGGCCCGGCCATCCCGGGCTGCCGTCGTGGCAACCTTATTCTGTTGGAGAGCGCGCCACCATGATCTTCGACAATGAATGCCGGCAAGAGGCGGATCCTCTGTCGGCGGATCGCCTGGCTATGGAGGACGTCCCGCCCTATACGACGGATGCCTCCACGCGGCGCAATGGCTGAAAACCGGCTATCCGCTACTCTTCGAGTTTGATCCCGGTGTCCTGCACCACCTTGCGCCAGCGCGCGCTTTCTGCCGCGATGTGCGTGCGCAATTGTTCGGGCGTGCTGCCCACCATGTTGTAGCCCTCAGCCTCCATCTTCTTGACGATGGCGGGGTCCCTGCCCACTTTGATGAGCTCAACGCTGATGCGGTCCACCAGGGCGCGCGGGGTTGCCCCGGGCGCCATGAACCCGCTCCAGTAGGTGTAGTCATAGCCTGCGACGCCTTGCTCCGCCAGAGTGGGCAGGTCCGGCATCACCTTGATGCGCTCGGCACCGGAAACGCCGATGGGACGCAGCTTTCCGGAGATCATGAAGGGCCGCATGGGCAGCACGCCACCCATCCCCATATGAACGCGCCCGGCCAGCAGGTCCGTGGTCATGGGTCCGGTGCCCTTGTACAGCACGATGGTGATGTCGGCGCCGGAGGCCGCCTTGAACCACTCGGCGGCCAGATGAGCGACACCCCCGACGCTAGCCGTGCCGTAGTTGAGCTTGCCGGGATTGGCCTTGGCATACGCCATTAATTCCTTGAGGTTGTTAATGGGCAGGGAGACGGGAACCATGAGCATGCTGGAACGCTTGCTC
>CAIPGJ010000861.1 GCA_903864555.1 uncultured Pseudomonadota bacterium
CCATCGGCCTTCTTTTGCAACTGATCGACGCACTGATACATCACTTCAGTTCTCGGGCAAAGAAGGCCGATGCTTTTTTTAGCAGGTCATTATCCTGTCGTAGCTGCCGGTTCTCGTTCTCAAGTTGGCGAATCCGCTGTTGTTCGGCTGTCAGGGGCTTGCCGATCCCGCTTTGCCCACCCCGCTCGGCATCGAACTGCGCCATCCAGCGTCGTACCGCCGTTTCTCCAAGGTCCAGATCGCGGCAAACCTGCACGACACTTAACCCCTGGTCTTTGATCATTTGTACGGCTCGCAACTTGAATTCCCGGTCAAACTGCCTGCGCTTTTCTTTCATATACTTCTCCTCTATAGGTGATCATCCACCCATCGAGGTGTCCATTGCAATTAGACCACCGCATTCTCCGTTTAACCATACAAGAGGGGGCTTTGTCAGGGATTCTGTCAGAGGCTTCTCTCCCCCAGGTTCGCAGCAGAGCAAGCGCTCCAGGCTGCGAATACGGGGGGCCGATTGTTTCACGCCTCAAATCCATGAAGACTGCTGTTGTCATGCAGCAACTGACCCCGACAATCCTGCTTGAGTCGTCAAGGCAACAGCACAGTCGATCCGGTAGTCCGCCGTCCTTCAAGGTCGCTGTGCGCACGAGCGGCATCATGCAATGGGTAGGTCTGGTTGATCGATATCTTCACAGCCCCCTTCTTCACTACAGCGAATAGCTCCTTAGCTGCTTTCAGCAGATCTTCGCGTTTCGCTGTGTAGTTGAAGAGGGTGGGTCGTGTAAGGAACAAGGATCCCTTCTGTGCCAGTACGCCCGGATTGAACTGGGTCACGGGTCCTGAGGCGTTTCCGAAACTTACCATCAAGCCAAGCGGGGCCAGGCAGTCCAGGGAATCCATGAAGGTGTCCTTGCCAATACCGTCATAAACTACCGGGACCCCCTTGCCTTTGGTGATCGCCCTGACACGCTCAACCAGGTTCTCACCCGGGGTGACGATGACATGCCTGCAGCCGCACTTCTTTGCCAGTGTCGCCTTGTCCTGGCTGCCCACGGTGCCGATCACGGTCGCGCCCAGATGCTTTGCCCATTGGCACAGGATCTGACCCACGCCGCCAGCGGCTGCATGCACGAGTATCGTGTCTCCCTTCCTGACCTTGTACGTACGCCGTATAAGGTACCAGCTCGTCATGCCTTTCAGCATGATCGCCGCCGCCACCTTGTCATCGATTCCAGCGGGAATTTTCACCAGCCGGTCAACGGGGCGAAGGCAGGATTCGGCATAGGAACCGATCGGGCTCGCATAAGCGACGCGATCTCCTGTCTTGAACGCCTTCACCCGCGGGCCGATCGCCTCCACCACACCGGCCCCTTCCATGCCAGGCGTGAAGGGCAGCGGGTTGGGGTACAGTCCGGTGCGGTGATACACGTCGATGAAGTTCAGGCCGACAGCCGTGTTGCGAACCAACACCTGCCCAGGTCCAGGGCGACCCACATCAACTTCCTCCCATTGCATCCTGTCTGGGCCACCGGTTTGATGAATTTGAATTGCATGTGGCATCGCTGGTCTCCGTAAGTTGTAGGTTGAATCGAGCAGGATATTCGTCACACCATGGGTGCAGAGGCTCGACCGGACTGGTAAGGCCATGCGGTGCTAGCGCCTTGAGTCTGTCAGCGCCCGCAACTGATCATAAATGGTCTTGTGCAGATCAACGCCTTCGGTCATGCGTCGCCTGCGATCACGGTATGCCCTTTCCGAGGGAATGCGTACGGGTTCGTCGGGGTTTGTCGGCGGCACGGCACGCACCATCTCGATCAATTCGCGCAAGTGCTGCCGGAACTCTTCCGCCGGCATCAACAGATTCGGGTCGAACACGACAAAAAAGAAGGAGAAATCTTTGCCGACGCCCCTTGGGCGGGCTCCGCCGGCGAGCAGGCCCAGCGCCTGGATGCCGAACGAAAGGG
>CAIPGJ010000862.1 GCA_903864555.1 uncultured Pseudomonadota bacterium
AGTTTAAGGCTCCAAGATGTCTGCTCAATCCAGGGCGATTCAATCCGAATAAACCCTAAGGAAACACTGATCAAGTCTCAAATCGAGGATCACCGTACAAATTTTTCCTCTGACGTGGGGGATCTACAAGGGGGCATAGCCCACTTGTTCAGTCCTTCCCTAAACATAAAATATTGAATGTCAACAGACCCTAGTCGCCGCAGCGGCGGCCAGCCTCTATTTTGGCAATCTCCTCGAGGTCACCACGCGCATTGCCGGCCATGCCCGGGTCTTTGGCGATGGCCGCATGGGCTTCGCGGATGGCGGTGAGGGTGGCGGCCTTGTTGCGCAGCGCACACTGCGCGTGTCCGACATTGAGGAGAATGGAGTGCTGCATCAGGATGGTTGTGCCGGGATACTTGCCGGTCACCTTCGGCGCCAGTTCGAAAGCCTGGCGGGCCTTGAGTGACTCCTGCAGATACGCCTCGCGACGACCCTGCCAGCCCAGGTAGATGCCGAGCAGCCGGTGGATGTCTGCAGCGAGGTAGGCATCATCACGGCCGACCAGGCGGTGGACTTTTTCCGGGGGTATCTTGTCGATGAGTTCTGCGGCGCGGGTCATGCGTGCAATGGCGGTGGGCAGGTCGTTCGCCGAGGAGGCAATTTTCGCCGCGCCATGCAGGGCCAGCGCCAACTGGGCCTCCCCGGCGCCTTCGGCCTCGGCGCTGGCCAGGGCTTCATCGGCCATGCGGCGGGCGTCCTCCGGACGCTTGTCACGGAGGGCCTCGCGTGCCTTGTCGAGATGGCTGCGCCAGTCGCGCACCAGGACTTTCCCTCCGGCATCCGCCTGCTGAGTCGTGGCAATGAGCATCCACTCCAGTTGCAGGTGCCTGCCCGGTGCGCCATCAATGCGGGTGATGTGCAGGCGTGCGTATTTCCCCTCGCTGGTGCGCACCACAAAGCGCGCACCATCGCGCAGTTCGGCATCCGGGCCCTGTGCGGCGAGCGAGCGCAGGCTGTAGTCGAGTGTTGCCAGTTGCGCGGCATCCATGGTGTCCACGTTGGTCTGGTCGGACTCGCCCGCCCTGGCGCTGATGCGGGCGAAGGCGGCGCCGTTCTTCGCCTCGAGGTAGCGTTCATCGGCCTTCACGAAATGCCACCAGAGGTCGGTGCCCGCATCGTTGGCGAGGCCACCATGGTCCAGGTCGATGACGAAGCTGGGAGCGAGGTCGGCCCGTCTGGCCAGGCCCGCCTGCATGGCCAGGTCGGCGGGCAGCAGGCCCGGGGCAAACCGGTAGACGCCGCCTGCAACGGCGATGAGCAGCGCCACGCCGGCCAGCGCCAGACGCGCGCGGCTGTCGCGTAACAGCAAGGCCAGGGACTGCCGGCCATTGGGGACCGAGCCCGGGGCTGCGTACGGATCCATCGGTTTGCCGGCCGGGGCCGGGCGTGACGGAGCACCGACTGGCTGCGGGCTGACCACAACGGCTTCACCGAAATCGAAGGGCGAGGATGGGCTGGGTTCTAGGGCTGTGGCAACAGTGCCGGGTGCCGCGGCCGCCACCGGCAGATCGATGTAACGGTCGAAATCGACCGTGCCTGCCGGGGCACTCAGGTGGAGTCGCCAGCGGTGATAGAGGTATCCCGGCGTGATGCCTTTGCCCTGGCCGAAGTAGCCGGGATAGTCGGTGCCCGGGAGATGGCCTGGCAGGTTGAAGACGATCTGGAGCCAACCTGCGGCATCGGACACCAGGGTGTGGGTGATTTTCCACAGGATGGCATCGGTTTGCTCGATGTCGACCTCGCGCGTGTCGTCGCCGTTTTGCCTGACCTGGCGGGTCCATCGGGTCGACTCGCAGGAGAGTGTGGCCTTGAGTCCGTTTTGACCGACCGGACCGACCTCCAGATGGCCCTTGAGGCTGCCGCCTGCCCGGGCAGGGCCCTCAAGGTGCAAGGCTACCTTGCCATGGAGGAGGCGGTCCAGCGTCTTGCGTGCGATTTTCCAGAACAGCCAGGTGCCGGTGGAAAGAAAGATCGCGAATAACAGCCAGACCCTCCAGTCCATCGTGGACAGCCGGTTGTCCTGGTAGAGCGAGGCCACGGCATAGGCCGGCAGTCCGAACACGAAGCAGGCGATGCCCCATTCGAAGACCAGCACACCGGCAGTGTCATCCGAGCCAAGGGTGCGCTGGTCCTCGAGTTTTCGAGTATCAGGCAACTTGCTCATGGCCTGCTCATCTCAGCCTGAATCGATGCGGTCTTACTCTTCGACCTTGATGCCGGCCGCCTTCACCACGCCAGCCCATTTGGGGATTTCCAAGCGCAGGTAGCTGCCGAAGGTGGCCGGGTCCATGAGGGCCGGTTCCGCGCCCTGGGTGAGCAGGAATTTTCGCATCTCGGGACTATCGACGATTTTTGCTATTTCCGCATGCAGTCGCGCGATCACGGGGGCCGGCGTCTTTGCCGGGACCATGATGCCCTGCCAGGAGGCGACCTCGAATCCGGTCAGGCCCTGCTCAGCCAGCGTGGGCATGTCCGGCATCAGCGCGGAGCGCTTGGCGGCGACGGCGCCGATGGCGCGCAGCTTGCCAGCACGGATCTGCGGCAGGCTGTTCATGAGGCCGATGCAGAACAGCTGCACCTGGCCTTCGAGCAGGTCCACGGTGGCCGGGCCGTTGCCTTTGTAGGGCACGTGCACGAGGTTGATGCCACCGGCGCTCTTCAGCAGTTCGCCGCACAGATGGGGTGTGCCACCGGTGCCGGTGGAGGCGAAGTTGAGCTTGCCCGGGTTGGCACGGGCGTAGCTGATGAGTTCTTTCAGGTTGGTCGCCGGCACCGACGGATGCACGACGATGATGCTGGGCACGATGGCCATCAGTGTCACCGGCGCCAGGTCGCGCAGGGTGTCGTAGCCCAGGCGTGGGTACAGACTGGGTGAGATGGTCTGCGGGCCAGCAGTGGCAGCCAGCAGGGTGTAGCCGTCGGGTGCGGCCTTGGCGACGATCTCCGAGCCGAGGTTGCCGCCGGCCCCGGGCCGGTTCTCGGCCAGCACCGGCTGGCCCAGCGCCTCGGCGAGCCGCGGCGCGATGGCGCGCGTGACCGAATCGGTGGTGGATCCGCCCGCTGAAAAGGGCACCACGATGCGCAGTGGCTTTTCGGGCCAGGCCGCATGGGTGGCAGGCATGGTCAGCGCAGTGGTTGCAGTGATGAGTGCAAGCGTGTGCAGCGATTTCATGGGCTTCCTCCGGAGGTGGGCACGCCATGTGTTGTCGTTCTGCGTGTGCCAGTGATTCTAGCGACAAAAACAAGGCAAGCCGGAGCAGACACCCCGGGTCTGCCAGAGAGGCAGTAGCACAAGCAATCCGATGGGCAGGTATGAGGGTTTCAGTCACACGGCCGGTGACTGAAAAACATCACAGGATCTCCTTTTGTGACTTGATCCGAGAGTCTTCAAGCAATCTTCGACAGGATTGTCCTGAATTGACCATGGGATAGAATGGCCATACACAAAAACGAAGCTCGCATGCACGAGCTTGATACAGCAAGACGCATCATGGCCATATAAACCAAAGGAGGTTGCCAATGATTCAGTCTGGATATCTCGCCGCTACCACGGCTGCTGTCTTCACACTGGTCCCGACGTGTCTGGCGCTTGCCCAGTCCAATTACCCGAACAAGCCGGTCAAAGTCATCTACGGTTATGCCCCTGGCGGCTCTGAAACGCCGGGCCGCTTGGTGACCCAGCGCCTGAGTGAAGTCTTCGGCCAGCAGGTCATCATCGATTTCAAACCGGGCGCTGGCGGCATGACCGGCGCCGAGTTCGTGGCGAAGTCCCCGCCCGATGGCTATACGCTGGTCTATATCACCGCCAGCCACATGCTCAATTCGCTGCTCAATCCGAAGACCGTGCCCTATCACTACGTCAAGGACTTCACCCCGATATCGCTCACCTCTTATGGCGCATTGGTCATGGTGATCAACCCCAAGGTGCCGGCCACCGATCTTAAGCAGCTGGTGGCGCTGGCCAAGGCGAAACCGAACCAGCTGAACCTGGCTTCCTCGGGCACCGGAAGTTCCAGCCATCTGGCGGGCGAGCGGCTGAAATGGGCTGCGAACATCCAGATGGTGCATGTGCCCTACAAGGGAGGCGGGCCGGGGCTGGCCGATGTGGTGGGTGGCCAGGTCGAGACGTATTTCTCCGGTGCACCGGCGGTCATGGGCTACATCAAGAGCGGCAGGCTCAGGGCCATCGCGGTCACATCCAAGGTCCGGACATCCGCGCTGCCGGATGTTCCCACCATCGTCGAGCAGGGTTTTCCCGACTATGGCGATGTGAGCGGCTTCTATGGCTTTCTCGGGCCCGCCGCCATGCCAGCGGCGATCGTCAGCCGCCTCAACAGCGAGATCAACAAGGCGGTCGCGCTGACTGACATCAAGGCCAAGTACACCGATCTGGGCCTGGATGCGGCGGGCACCTCACCGGAACAGTTTGCCCAGCATCTGTACGCCGAGTACGACAAGTGGGCGCCGATTGTGAAGATGGCGGGCATCAAGACGGAATGATCCGCCCGGGTGCCAGTGCACCCGGGCTGTACCCGCATGGAAGCGGCGTGCTGCAGCCGGCAGGCGCCGTGTTTTGACAAACCCACCAGCCCAACCGTAGTCGCGGTTCATCATGAAACAGGTTCCAAGGAATACCCAGCCCATGCCCGTCGCCGCAAGCAGGCAGATCGAGATGCTGCGCCAGATGATCCTGATCCGGGAATTCGAGGAGGCCGTGATCCGGCTTCGCAGTGCGGGCAAGATCTATGGCGTGGTGCACCCCTATACCGGGCAGGAGGCCATCGCTGTGGGCGTTTGCGCCACCCTGACCAAATCCGACCGCATTACCAGCACCCACCGCGGCCATGGCCACTGCATTGCCAAGGGCGCCGATTTGCGCCGCATGATGGCCGAGCTGTATGCCCGCGTGGATGGCTACTGCAAGGGCAAGGGCGGCTCGATGCACATTGCCGATTTCGCCATCGGCATGCTGGGGGCGAACGGAGTCGTGGGGGCCGGCCTGCCCAT
The DNA here is from genome assembly GCA_903864555.1 of uncultured Pseudomonadota bacterium. Next base: position 5,050 of record CAIPGJ010000862.1, read on the forward strand.
GGCCGCAGGCGCTGCACTCGCCGCTCAGCTGGATGCCAGGGGGGATGTCGCCGTGTGTTTCTTCGGCGATGGCGCAGTCACCGAAGGCGAGTTCCATGAGGCCCTCAACATCAGCGCGGTCTGGAAGCTGCCGTGCATCTTCGTCTGCGAAAATAATTTGTATGCCTCCAACAATGCGATCGGCGTGCAGCATCGCATTCCCAGCGTGGCGCCGCATGCCGACGCCTATGGCATGCCCGGAGTCACCGTGGACGGCAACGATGTGCTCGCCGTGCACGAGGCGGCGGCAGCAGCAGTCGTGCGTGCCCGCAATGGACAGGGACCCTCGCTGATCGAGTGCAATACCTATCGCTGGTATTTCCACTCCATGCACGACACCCAGCCGCCGGAGAAACGTCCGGCTGCCGAAGTGGCGCTCTGGAAGGGTCGCGATCCCATCGTCAGACTGGCCGATGCGCTGCTGGCCAGTGAGCGCATCACCGGCAGCGAGCTGGAGGCGCTCCGGGCCGGCGTGCTGCATGATCTGGAAGAGGCCACCGCCTTCGCCGATGCCAGCCCCTTTCCCGACCCGGCGCAGCTGCTGGAGGACATGTATGCGCCTGATCCCGTGGGTGCACCGGTGCAGGGGAGGGTCTGATGCGCGAGATCAGCTTTGCCCAGGCTCTGGATGAGGCGCTGGCCGAGGAGATGCGCCGAGATGTGAAGGTCATTACCATGGGCACGGATTTCACCGGCGATCCACAGTCCGAGTTCGGCCCCGAGCGGGTGCGCTTCACGCCCATCTCCGAATCAGTGATGACCGGCATGGGCCTGGCCGCGTCTGCCTGCGGCTATCGGCCGGTGGTGAACTGGCGCTCAGTGACCTTTTGCTTCGTCGCCATGGACCAGATCATCAACCAGGCGAGCAAGATCCGCTATATGTTCGGCGGGCAGGCCGATTTCCCCGTCACCTATCGCTGCGGGGTGGGCACCGGCGACAACATGGCGGCCCAGCATTCGCAAAGCCCCTACTCGATGTGGATGCACATGGCGGGTCTCAAAGTCATCCTGCCGGCGACCCCGGCCGATGCCAAGGGCCTGTTGAAGAGCGCCATTCGCGACAACAATCCTGTGGTGTCCTTCGAATGCAGCCGCCTGAACAAGGTGCGCGGCCCGGTGCCCGATGGCGAGCATCTGGTGCCCTTGGGGGTGGCCGCTGTCCGACGCAGGGGCAGCGATGTCACCATCGTCGCGCTGGCTTATTACGTGCAGGAGTCACTGGCGGTGGCCGAAGAGCTGGCCAAGGAGGGCATTTCGGCCGAGGTCATCGATCCGCGCACTCTGGTGCCGCTGGATGTGGAAACCATCCGTGCCTCGGTGCGCAAGACCGGGCGCCTCGTGGTGGTGGATGAGGCCCCGCCCATGTGCTCGGCGGCGGCCGAGATCGCGGCACTGGTGGTCGAGGATGTCTCAAGCTTCCGCGCGCTCAAGGCACCGGTCCAGCGGGTGTGCGCTGTGGCGGTGCCGGTGCCCTACAGTCCCCTGCTCGAGGATGCGGCCCTGCCCAGCCGCGCCGACATTGCCGCGGCGGTGAGACGGGTGCTGGCTGCATGAGACCAGGATATTATTATCAATTCAAGATGAGTATCTTGGTGTAAATTAGGTAATTGGAACTATTGTAATCATTGACCTCGTTGTGGAGGCACCCTGGAGGCAACATGATCGCTATCGGCAGTACGCTTCTTGTGATTGCAACCACTTTGGGTGCTGGAGCGGTTCTGGCCCAGGGTTTTCCCAGCAAACCCATGCGCATGGTGGTGCCTTATCCGCCCGGCGGGGCAACCGACGTCATCACCCGCACCCTGGCGCAGAAGATGTCCGAGAGCCTCAAGCAACCCATGATCGCCGACAACCGGGGCGGCGGCGGACAGGTGATCGGGACCGACATCGTAGCCAAGTCGCCCCCCGACGGCCATACCCTGTTGCTGGCCTCGGTGACTCACTCGATCAACCCCTCGCTGGTGCCGCAACTGCCCTACGACACAGTACGCGATTTCACCCCGGTGTCCTTTGTGGGCTCCTCGCCGCTGGTGCTGGTGGTCAACCCGGTTGTGCCGGCAAGGAACGTGGGCGAGTTCATCGCCCTTGCCCGGGCCCAGCCGGGCAAAATGAATTACGCCTCCTCGGGCAACGGCTCCGGCGGGCACCTCACCATGGAAGTGTTGAAGAATCAGGTGGGAATCGATCTGGTGCACGTGCCCTACAAGGGCGGCGGCCCGGCCATCACTGATCTCATCTCCGGCCTGTCCCAGGCCATGATCACCAGTCCCATCGCGGTGGTGTCCTTCGTCAGGGCTGGAAAGTTGCGCATGCTGGGAGTGACGAGCAAAGCCCGGTCCGTGCGCATGCCCGACGTGCCCACCCTGGCCGAGACCGGGGTGACGGACTTCGAGTCCTCGCTCTGGTATGCGATCGTGGGGCCGCGTGGCGTGCCTCGCGAGGCGGTACTCAGGTTGAACACCGCTATTCGCGATGCGCTGGCCGCCGCCGATGTGCGCGAGAAATTCCTCGGCAATGACATTGAAGCCCAGTCCAGTTCCCCTGATGAGCTGACCGCCTACATCAACACTGAAGTGACCAAGTGGCGAACCGTGATACAGAGGGCCAATATCAGCTTGTGAGGGGGCAGGCGGGGCGCCGGTCAGGCAGAACTGGTCGAAAACAGCACCATGGCGAAGGCTTAATCTGCGCGACGCCTCATTTCGTGATCTGCACCAACTCCCGGGTCAGTTCGGCAATGCTGCGCGCGCCGCACAGTGCCATGACGCGGCTGACCTCTTCCTTGTATATCTGGATAGCGCGCGCAGCGCCGGCTTCGCCTGCAGCAGCCGTGCCATAGAGCGTGCCGCGGCCGATGAGGACGGCCTTTGCGCCGAGGGCGAGCCCCTTGACGACGTCGCTGCCGCGGCGAAAGCCGCTGTCCACGATCACCGTGCAGCGATGGCCTACGGCATCGACGATATCTGAAAGGGCGTCGATGGGGGCCGGTGTGCTGTCCAGATTGCGCCCGCCATGGTTGGACACGATGATCGCATCGGCACCGAGGTCCGCCGCCATGATGGCATCCTTGGGATGCAGGATACCCTTGACCATGAGGATGCGGGGAAAGGCCGCGCGCAGCGCCTTCAGGTCATCCCAGTTGAGCGAATCATTACGAGCGGCGGCGTGATTGGCCCAGCCCGAAGTGATCGCCTTTTTCAGTTCCTCAGGATAGTTCTCGCGCTGCGGCATGCCGGTAGTTATCAGGTAACGCAACAGCACGCTCATCAGCCAGCGTGGGTGGGTCATGACGTCGATGCTGTTGCGCCGGTTGTATGCAAAGGGCACCGAGAAGCCGTTGCGCTGGTTGTACTCCCGGTTGCCAGCCACCACGCCGTCCACGGTGACGATGAGGGCATCGTAGCCAGCCTTGTCGGCGCGATTCACCAGTTCGAGCGACATGTTGCGATCGGCCCACATGTAAAGCTGGAACCACAGGGTGCCGCCCACCTCCTGGGCCACGCGTTCCATACTCGTGATGGAACCGGTGGAAAGCGAGAGTGGAATATTGGCCGCCTTGGCCGCGCGCGCCAGGGCGAGCTCGCCCTGGTACCACATCATGCCGGCCGAGCCCGTGGGCGCGATGGCGATGGGCATGCTGTGCTTCTTGCCGAAGAGTTCGACTTCCTGAGTGCGCTTGGAGACATCGGTGAGGATGCGTGGACGCAGCTTGATGTGATCGAAGGCCGAGCGGTTGTTTCGCAGCGCCACTTCGTCCTCGTTGCCGCGATCGACGAATTCAAACAGCCATTTCGGCAACCTTGCCTTCGCCTTGTCGCGAAGATCGGAAATGTTGTAGACGCCGTCCAGATCACCACTCGACATGCTGACTCCCCCTTTGGATATGTTGGCACCACGGGCTGCGTGTCGTGCCCAGTACCAGTGTGCATCTGTACTCTCATGAGCATTCTTCGATGCAGTCGCTTGCGGATGATGCGCCGGCACGAATGGGTCGTCAAGGACGCAAGGGATGTTGAA
>CAIPGJ010000863.1 GCA_903864555.1 uncultured Pseudomonadota bacterium
GACAGCCTTGGCCATGGCCAGAGTGTCGTTCATCAGCGCATCGGGTTCGCTCAGCTTGTTGTAGAAGCCCCAGCGCTCGGCTTCGGCGCCGTCCATGGTGCGGCCCAGATAGAGCAGCTCGGCGGCACGGCCCTGGCCGATGATGCGCGGCAGGATGCTGCAGGCGCCCATGTCGGCACCGGCCAGCCCCACACGCACGAACAGGAAGGCCACCTTGCTGCGCACAGTGCCACAACGCAGGTCCGATGCCATGGCGACGATGGCGCCGGCACCGGCGCAAACGCCATCCACCGCGGAGATGATGGTCTGCGGGCAGGCGCGCATGGCCTTGACCAGGTCACCGGTCATGCGCGTGAAGCCGAGCAGTCCCTGCATGTCGTCCTTCTTCTGCATCTGCACCAGCGGTCCGATGATTTCGTGCACGTCGCCGCCGGAGCAGAAGTTGCCGCCGGCGCCGGTGATCACCACCACCTTCACGTCATCGGAATGCTGCAGGGCATAGAAGGTGTCACGCAGCTCGGCATAGGATTCGAAGGTCAGCGGGTTCTTGCGGTCAGGCCGGTTCAGCGTGACCGTGGCGATCTTGCCTTCCAGTGACCAGAGGAAGTGCACCGGCTTGAAGGTCTTGAAGTCGATGGGGGCGAGGGTAAAGCGGCTGGCATTGCTCATGGAGCGGTCTCCGGATGAAGTTGATTGAAAAGTCCGTGTGCGTGGCGGCCGTCAGGGCATGAAATAGCCGCCGGTGATGTCGATGATGGTGCCGGTGATGAAGCCGGCCTCGTCGGAGGCGAGGTAGGCCACCGCGCCCGCCACATCTTCGGGGTGCCCGACCTTGCGCAGCGGTGTGATGGCGGCAACGCGCCTGTCCATTTCGTCGGCATTGGCGAAGCTTGCCGACATGGCGGTGCGGATGCGTCCCGGGCAGACGCAGTTCACGGTGATCCCGTGGGGGCCGAGTTCGCCGGCCATGACCCGTGAAAAACCGATGATGCCGGCCTTGGACGCCGCGTAGTAGCCGCTGCCTATGCCGGTCTTCATGCGGCCCACCTGCGAGGCCATGTTGATGATGCGGCCCCAGCTCCGTTCCTTCATGAGCGGTATGGCTGAGCGAGAAACAAGGAATGTGCCGGTCAGGTTGACGTCCAGGGTTCGTTGCCAGAAATCCAGCGGCGTATCCTCGACGTTCACACGGCCGCCGTCCTTGCGCAAGGCGATGCCGGCATTGTTGACCAGCACGTCAAGCCGGCCATGGCGGCTGCGGATGGCCTGGAACATGTCGGCCACCGACTGCTCATCGGCCACGTTGGCCACCGCGCCGCTCGCCTTGCCGCCGGCCGCCTGCAGATCGGCCACGGCCTTCGCCACGGCATCCGCACGCTGTCCGTTGACGACGACGGTGTAACCCTCGCGGGATAGGCGCTGGGCGATGCCCCAGCCGATGCCCTGATTGGCACCGGTGACCAGGGCGACGCGCCCGTCATTTGCACTGCTCGTCATGTCGTATGCAACTCCGGAATTGAATGGGAATTAAACAGGCATCAGCGTGGTCGGGAAACTACCATATTGCGACTGCGTTCGACCGCATGCTGAGCGGGGGGGCGCCAGAGTTCACCCGCGTGTGTCATCGCCTGCCTCTACATTTTACTTGCCGGCGAAGCTGTACCCGGACACAGGCCCACAGGGGGGGAGGTGGTCCGCCGCCACATCATCCTTAGGGAAGCACTGATCCAGTCTCGAATCGAGGATCACCGTTGAAATGTTTCCTCTGACGTGGGGGATAGGCAAGGGGGCGTAGCCCACTTGTTCAGTGCTTCCTTAGCCCTGGTTCAGCACCTGGTTGCTGATGATGATCTTCTGGATCTCGGTGGTGCCTTCGTAGATCCGCAGCGGCCGGATCTCCCGGTACAAGCGCTCCACCACGGAACCGACGGTCACGCCCAGGCCCCCATGCAGTTGCACCGCGGCGTCGATCACGCGCTGCGCCGACTCGGTGGCCTGCATCTTGGCCATGGCGCTCTCCAGCGTGACGCGGCGGTCGCAGCAATCCTTGGCCCAGGCGGCGCGATAGACGAGCAGCGCCGCCGTGTCGACCTCTGTCTTCATGTCGGCAATGCGGAACTGCGTCGCCTGCATGCCGGCCAGGGGCTGGCCGAACACCACACGCTGGCGGGCATGGGCCAGGGTCTCGTCCAGGGCCCGCCGAGCCATGCCCAGCGCTGCCGCACCCACGGTGGCGCGGAAGATGTCCAGCGTGGACATGGCGATGCGAAAGCCGTCGCCGATGTTGCCGAGCAGGCATTCACGCGGAATGCGGCAGTCTTCGAAGGCGATGCTGCCAATGGAGTGCGGTGCGATGATGTCCAGCGACTCGGTGATCCTCACCCCGGGTGTGTCGGCCGGCACCACGAAGGCGGACAGCCCCTTGGCCCCCGGTGCCGGACCAGTGCGGGCAAACACGATGTGGTGGCTGGCGATGGGCGCGTGGGAAATCCAGGTCTTGGCGCCATTGATGACGAATCCGTCGCCCTCCTCGCGGGCACTGGTGGCCAGGGCGGATACGTCCGATCCGGCAGCCGCCTCGGACAGTGCGAAGGAACCGCATTTGTCGCCGGACAGGATGGCCGGCAGGTAAGTCCGTTGCTGCTCGGGCGTGCCAAACAGGCTGATCGGCACGCTGCACAGACCCTGGATGGCGACCACGCAATCGGCAATCCCGGAGTGGTAGGCGAGGGCCTCGCGGATCAGGCAGACATTGCGCGACTCGATCTCCGCGGAGGGGCCGCCCCAGGCCTCGCGCGCCAGGGTGCGCAGCCAGCCGGCACGGCCCAGTTCACCGGCGAGACGGCGGGTGACCTCATCAGGGTGGCCGGCCTCATCGGCGAGCGAGGCGGCATGGGCCGCCGTCCAGTCGCCCAGTTGCTGCGACAACGCGCGCTGGGCTGGGGTGAAGAAGGGCCATTCAAGATGCGAGCGCTGCATGATTCTCCAGAGCGTAAGACGCCTTGTTCCGGCGTGGATGCGGTTTGACAAGGACTGGGTGCGATGTTACTTAAGGAAGCGCTGATCAAGTCCCAAAGGAAGAGAATGACTGAAAAACTTCTCTCTTAAGTGGGGGATACTCAAGGGGGCTGTGCCCCCATGATCAGTATTCCCTTAGAGCGCCTAACAGAATTGCCGTTAGGGGCCCTGACTTAGGGGAGCGCGAGGGGATGTGTCCCCTCGCATTGTCAGGCACTCTTAATCACCATTCAATCCCGCCACTTCAGACGACACTCATGTTACTGGAATCTGCCGGCCCGGAAATCCTGGCCATCACCCTGGATCGCCCGCCTGCCAACGCCATTGCACCGGCGGACATCGTAGCGATGCAGGCGGCCTTGAAATCAGCCGCCGGCCGTTGCCGTGTGTTGCTGTTGCGCGCCAAAGGGCGTTTCTTCTGTGCCGGGGCCGACGTGTCCATCATGAAGGGCGAGGGCGGTTTGGCGCAGCGTGCCGACACGCTGGCGACGTTCGCCAGGACCCTGCAGGAACTGTGCGACGCCATCGAGGCCTTTCCCGCGCCTACCATCGCGGTGCTGGATGGCACCACCCTGGGCGGTGGACTGGAACTCGCGCTGGCCTGTGATTTTCGCATCGCCTCTGCAGCCATCTCCCTTGGCTTGCCCGAGACCAAGCTTGGCCTGATCCCCGGCGCGGGCGGCACCCAGCGCGTGACCCGGGCAGTGGGGCGGGCGAGGGCGCTGGACCTGGTGCTGACCGGTCGCATGGTCGCTGCCGAAGAGGCCCGGACCATCGGGCTCATCCACGAGGCTGTCGCAGGCAGCGCCGAAGTGCGGGCGCTGGAACTCGCGGCCCAGCTGGCGGGACAGCCGGTGCGGGCCCTGCAGGAAGCCAAACGCTGCATCTCGCTGGCCGGTACCGCAGAAGGCTATGCGGCGGAGATCGAATCGACACGCCTGCTGCACCAGGAGCCGGAGACGGTGGA